>JBDRZZ010000018.1 GCA_039804165.1 candidate division WOR-3 bacterium | reverse complement strand
AAAAAAGAATGATAAAACACTTTAGAGATACTTATTGAGAGAAACAAATCTCCTGAACTTGTCCACTTGTTTGTGGCGGATCTTGATAAACTCCTGGAGAAGAAAATGGATGTGACTCTTGATCTGGAATTAGACCTTGTGAATGTTAAAATATCTCAAAGTGTCCACCACCTGCCTTGGAAGGTCTGAAAATTGAGCTTTAAAATGGTATGACCTTCTAATTTTTAACTCCCTTCTATTTGTTACAAAGCGAAAATAAAATCCTGCAAGTGTAATATTAAACTTTACTCCATCTTTAGAGAGCTTTACCAAATTAACTTAAAAGGTGAAGCTCGTTAATAAATCTGAAACTAAAGACATTTTACCACGGAGTAACAATTAATGAAGTAATCCCAGTCGATATTATGTTTTAATTTTAACGAGAATTGTGAGAGTATCTGATATTAAGGAGCTGTTCAAATAGGAGTATTATCTTAAAAAGTAAAAATAAATAGCAGGCTCCTTACTTTATTTTCTGAAATCATCAAAACTAAAATAAGAAGCGCTCAGTTTGAGGGAGAAAAGAAGCTAATTTAACAATTATCTTCATACCTTGAACCTTTTATGAAAATTTTATTTTCTTCTTGCAAAATTTTTAGTAAGATATAATATATTTTTATGGTTTTATATAATACACTCTCAACATTATTCTTCATATTATATTTTGTTTTTATCTTTTTCCCTATATCTATTTCAATATGGATCCCCGTTATTCTATTCTTTGTTTTTTATTTTTTTCTTGTGGAGAAAGAAAATATTCCTCCTCATTTCTCTCTTACTGGAATTGCTTTTATTACTCAACTAGCAGGAGGCTCCTCTTCCCCCTTTTTTATTTCCTACTTCCCTGTATTTTTACTACTTTATAAAAGAGGTTTAAAACCAAAAATTTGGTGGTTTATTTTACCTTTATTTTCTCTATTTAATAAATTACAAATCTTACCATATCTAATTCTTTATGGTGCATTAATCCCAATCCATTTTTTCATCCCTAAAATTAAGAAAAAGGGACCCGAACAAAAGAAAACCAAAAGTCTTGAAGAGGAACGAGAAGCAAAAAACCTTTCTAAAAAAATAGAATTTTCTTCCGGAATTCAAGATAAAATTTATGAGTCTTTATATGCAAGTGTGGATATAATAGATAGAGTTTTTGAACCATTTAGTATTATCCTTTTGACAAAAGAATCAAATCCCTACGAATTTCAGGTTAAGGTTGCCAAGAGTAAAGGGGAGATAAAGAAAAAAGTTTATATAGATAGAGGCCCTTTATCTTGGTTTCTAAGAAATTCAGGTATTCTTGTTAACAATGAATACAATGATTCCTCTACTAATTTAGGTTATTACAAGAAAGATGAAGGAATAAAGTGTTTTGCTGCCACCTCAATAGAATATGAGAATGAAGTGAAAGGAATTTTAGTAGTAGATAGAAAAGAAAGAATTCCTTTTGAAGATAAAGACAAAGAACTTTTAATTAGTGTAGCGAAAGGATTGGCCACAACAACCTCGCTTTATAAATATATGAAAGTTTCAATGTTAGAGGCTTTTAGGCTTAGGTATCTTTTAGACTTGACAGGGAAAGTCGCTGGAGAAATAAAATTAGAAGAAGTTAGAAAGAGTATATTTGACACAATAAAAAATAGTTTCAAAGATGTGTGGGCGATTTTTCTTATTAAAGAAGGTGGGGAGTATCTTGTTACAGAAGAAGATGGAAGGAGATACTTTATTAAATTAAGTAAAAGTATTGTTGCTGCAGCTCTTGAGAAAAATATTTCTCTTTGTAAAGAAGACCTCTCCAAGGAAATAAGAAGACCAATTTTATTTCCTGAAGAGAGAAATTTTGAAGCAAGATCTTTAATGTTTTCTCCTTTTAGAGGAGACGTTAAAGGAGGAATTTTACTAATTTCTAAAAATAAAAATTGGTTTGATAGAAGCAATGATTTAATGATTTTAAATCTAATAACTGATATAGCCGCTTCTTCTGTAGAAAAAGCTATTCTATATAGTCTTGAAAAAGAAAAAGCTGTAAGGGATGGTTTGACAGGTGCGTATAATCACCGCTTTTTCCAGGAAATTTTGGATAATAAGATTGCTGAATCCCACCGAACAAGAGACCCTCTTTCTTTGCTTATGGTTGATTTAGATAACTTTAAGTTAATAAATGATCAGTATGGACATCAAAATGGAGATTTAATTTTAAGAGAAGTTGGAGAGATAATGAAGAATAGACTTAGAGCCTCTGATGTCCTCGCAAGATACGGTGGAGAAGAATTTGCTATTATATTACCCAAAACTACTTCTTTGGAGGCTTATAAACTTGCAGAAAATTTGAGGACTTCTATAGAAAACAAGGAAATTTTCTCCCCGGATGGAAGCAAATTTAGGGTTACAGTTTCAATAGGAGTTGCCGAGTTTTTAAAACATGCTGAAAATAAAGAAGACCTCATTGCAGCAGCTGATAGAGCTTTATACATTGCAAAAAGGGAAGGGAAAAACCAAAGCATTATAGCAGAAGATTGATTTTTAAATGATTAAAAAGGAGTAAAAATGTGCCTCGCAATCCCTATGAAACTTATTAGTATTAAAAAGGATAAAGGAATAGTTGAATTAGGAGGTATCAGAAAGGAAATTAGTTTAGCTCTCTTAAATAATGTAAGAATAGGGGATTATGTAATTGTCCATGCAGGTTTTGCAATAGAAAAGCTTGATAAGAAAGAAGCAAAAAAAACACTGAAAATTTGGGAAGAAATATCTAATATTAAATAATGAATTATATTACTGAGTTCAGAGATAAAGAGATATCCAAGAGAATAATTGAAAAAATAAAAGAAGACCTTAAAGATTATAAAGAAAAAATTTATTTAATGGAAGTTTGCGGGACACATACGCATGCTTTCTTTTCCTCCGGAATTATGAGTCTTCTTCCAGAAAATATTGTGCATCTCTCAGGTCCAGGTTGCCCTGTTTGTGTTACTACAAACGACTATATAGATAAAGCAATTGCTTACAGTAGACTTCCATATGTAATAATAACAACTTTTGGAGATATGATGAGAGTCCCCGGTTCTTATTCTTCCTTAGAAAAAGAAAGGGCAAAAGGAAACAACATAAAGGTTGTTTACTCTCCAATTGAAAGCCTGAATATTGCGAAAAAAAATCCCGATAAAAAAGTAATATTTCTAGGAGTCGGTTTTGAAACCACGGCTCCTTTAGTTGCCTATACTATTCTTACAGCACTTAATGAGAAAATTAAAAACTTCTTCGTTCTCTCTGGACACAAACTAATTCCTCCTGCAATGAAGGCTCTCTTAGAAAAAAAAGAAACCAAAATCGATGGTTTTATTTGTCCTGGACATGTCAGCACTATAATAGGGGAAGAACCTTACTTACCCATTGTGAAAAAATTCAAAATTCCTTCAGTTATAGCAGGATTTGAACCAGTTGATATTTTAGAAGCAATAGAAATATTAACAAGGAATATAATAAGAAAAAGAGCTTCTTTAGAAAATCAGTATAAAAGGGTTGTTAGAAAAGAAGGCAATAAAAAAGCTCTTTCTTTAATGAAAGAAGTTTTCAAGACCGAATCTACAAGTTGGAGAGGTCTTGGAGTAATTCCTAACTCAGGTTTATATATAAAAGATGAATATTCAGAAATAGATGCTGAGAAAAATTTAAGTGTAGAAGTAGAAAAAACAAAAGAAAATCCAGCCTGCAGATGTGGAGAGGTTCTCCGTGGAGTAAGAAAACCTAATGAGTGTGAACTATTTAAGAGAGTATGCACTCCAGAAAATCCCATAGGACCTTGTATGGTATCCGGTGAAGGCACCTGCGCAGCCTATTATAAATTTAAAGATGGAAAATAAAGAAAGAGATAAAATTCTTCTTTCTCATGGGAGTGGGGGGAAGGAAATGGCTTCCCTTATTAAAAATTTATTCCTTAAAAGATTTGGTAATCCAATCCTCAATGAGCTTACCGATTCTGCGATCTTAGAAGTTAGAAAAAAGAAAATTTGCTTTACAACTGACTCTTATGTTGTCAAACCCCTTTTCTTCCCAGGAGGAAATATAGGAGTCTTGGCAATAAATGGAACGGTAAACGATCTTGCTGCGATGGGGGCAAGACCCTTATATATATCTTGTTCTTTTATAATTGAAGAAGGGTTTGATATAGAGACTTTAGATAAGATTTTGATTTCTATGTCAAAAGCGAGTAAAAAAGCAGGAGTAAAAATAGTCACAGGGGATACAAAAGTTGTAGAAAAAGGGAATGCGGATAAGTTGTTTATAAACACCTCTGGGATTGGAATTTCGGAAAGAGAAATAAATTTATCAAAAAAAAATATAGAACCCGGAGATAAAATTCTTATAAATGGAGGAATCGGCCTTCATGGTATTGCAGTTTTAAGCGAAAGAGAGGGTTTTAAAACTAATATTAGAAGTGACTGTGCCCCCCTTTGGGATTTAGTAAAAAGAATTATTTCAAAAGGAGGGGTGAAGTTTCTTAGAGATCCTACAAGAGGTGGAGTGGCGGCTGTCTTATGTGAGATTGTAGAGAATTCCAATTTTGGGATTAAAATCTTAGAAGAAAAACTTCCTATACCTAAGGGTGTAAAGTCTTTTTCAGAAATATTAGGGTTAGAACCTCTTTATCTTGCAAATGAAGGTAAAATTATCGCTATAGTGAGAGAAGATGAAGCCTCAAGTATTCTTAATATTATGAAGAAACATCCCTTAGGTAAAGATGCTGCGATAATAGGAGAAATTACCAAAGAAAACAAAGGTAGAGTGGTTCTTGAAACTCTTATAGGGGGTCTTAGATTTATTGACCGATTAGTAGGGGAGCAACTACCCAGGATATGTTAAGCTATGCTCAACAGAAAAGACGCAATAATTTTAAAAAACTATGATTTTGGAAACTCAAGTAAGATAATTCATATTTTAACACAAGATTCTGAAAGATTATCTTTAATAGCAAAAGGCGCAAAAAGAACAAAATCTCAATTTGCGGGGAATATAGAACCTTTGAATCTAACACAAATTGTTTATTATCTAAAACCCGGGAAAGATTTAGGAATCCTAAAAGAGGCAAACATAAAAGAGTCATATGAAAATTTAAGGAAAGATTTATATAGTTTAAATATAGCCTGGGGGTTAATATGGATAGGGAGAACGATCCCTTCTCCAATGAGTGGTCTTTTCGGATTAGAAAAGAGAGCCCTTACTTTTCTTAATAAAGGTTTTAAAGAAGAAGTTATAGGGTATTTCCTACTATCTCTTTTTAAACTTCAAGGGGTATCCCCTCAGATGGATAAATGTGCAAAATGTGGAATAAGTGAGATAGAATTTTTTGATATAGAAGAGGGTAAAGGTGTCTGTAAAAAATGCAAAAAACAAAGTTCCATTCCTTTTCTCCATTTAAAAGAAAAAATCCAACTTCTTGAGAAGGGTAGATTTAAAGAACTCCAAGAGTGGAAGGAAACAAACAAGAAAGAACTTTTAAAATTTCTTTTAAAATACGGAGTTTATCATTTAGGAGAATGGCTAAATCGTTTAAGCGAAATATTGCCATTTTCGATCACTCCATAGGAATGCCAAGATCCCCAATCCCCACATATTACAAGGTTCTTCTTCCCTCTTTTGTAAAAGTAAGGAATGTGGAAATGTCCCATTATCACCGTATCTATTCCTTTTAAAAATTTTCTCTCAGCAAAATTTTCAAGACTTCTTTTGGGTAACTCAAATTTTTTAGATTTTTCTCTTGAAAGTTTCGACACCACCCTTGCAATTAGTAATCCAAATTCAGGATGAAGCAAAGAAAAAAGAAATTTTGAAAACTTATTACATAATATATTTTTTAACATAAAATTGGTATCAACTTCATCTCCATGTAAAACCAATATTCTTTTCCCCTCCATTTTAAGTGTAGTAGGTTCAGCATGTGTTTTAATGCCAAGTCTTTTAAAAAATTCTCCAACCCAAAAGTCATGATTTCCAGTCCAGTAATGAACGTGAATACCCTGCTCAACAATTCTTCTTAGAGCATAAAAAACATCAAAAAAATTCTTAGGAATAAAGGATTTATACTCAAAATAAAAATCAAAAATATCCCCAAGTAGAAACAATCCATCCCCCTTTTTTTCAACCATTTGTAAAAAAGAGAGAAAAGATAAAACCTCTTTTCCTGAGTTTTCTTGAAAATGGGTATCCGAGATTATAAAGATTGTCTTATTTTTAGATAAATTTAGGAACTTCAGGCTACTTCCCTTTTCATCTCTTCTATAATTTCAATTGCTTCTTCAAAAAACTTCTTCTCAAGAAGTTCATTCACAAGACGACGATATTTTTCCTCCTTAGAAATATTTTCTTCTGGTTCAGGAATAAGATCTGCTTCCTGAGGCTCTTCAAAGAAATCTTTTTCTTCTTTATCAAGAGCTTCAAGAATGCTCTCTTCCCTTTTTTCTTCCTTTTTTTTTGCCTCTTCTCTTTTAAAAATCTCTTCAAAAGGAGATTTCTTTTCGTCCATTAAACCTCCTTATTTTTATATAATTTAAGTTTTTCTTCAACTTCTTTTAGGGTGGGGTCTAATTCAATGGCTTTCTCCCAATTTTGAATAGCCTTATCCAACATCTCCTTTTTCTCATAAGCATAACCTAAATTTGCATAAACAAAAGCTTCGTCTCCGCTCTTTTGAGCAGCCTCATTAAATATCTCAATAGCCTCATCTATTTCGCCTTTCTCAAACATTATAAGTCCCAAACCAACTTGTGCTTCAACTACATTAGGATTATCCTTTAAAACTTTCTCAAATATTTTACAAGCATCCTCCTTCTTTCCTTCTTTAGAAAGAATTATTCCCAGATTTGTGAGTATTTCAGGAGAAGAGTCATCTAGTAAAACAGCTTCTTTTAATTGATTAATTGCTATCTTTGTCCTACCTCCATAAAAGTTTTTAACAGCTAAATCATTTAGCCTTCTTGCCTCTTCTTTCCTTCTCCGGGTATCAAACTCTTCCCTCTCTTTTTTAATCTCCTCAACATATCTTTCAATTAAGCTTGCTATCTCTTTTAAGTTTGCTGAAGACTCTTTAAATTGCAAATACATTTCCTTAAAGGCTTCTTGTAATGTATCTCTAAGAGCCTTTATCTCCTCTTTAAAAGCACCCTCAAGCTTTTCAAAAAGCTCTCCAATATGGGAAATGGTATTACTTATGATATCCACAGAATTTTCAAATTTATCCAACATACCCTTTTTAAAATCTTCTATCTTTCCCTCTATTCTTTCAGAATTCTTCTTAGCGATCTCAAGATTCTTCTCTACCCCAGAAATAAAAAGCTCTTTAATAGAAGATAATTCTTCTTTTAATTGAGGAATGCTTTCATCTAAAACCTTCTTCATATTCTCCGGAATACTTCTTAAAGAGGAAGTTATTTCTTCCAATTTCACATCAAGTAAAGCTCGGAGTTCATAATGATCACTATGCTGAGATTGGCTTAGCTTCCTAAGTAAATTGCTTATTTCAAACTTACTATTTTCTTCTTCTAAATCTTCTTCCATCTCTTCTTCCATCTCTTCCAAATCGTCTTGCTTCTTCTTTTCCTTTTTCTTATCTTTTTCTTCCATTTTTACCCCCTTATAAGAGGTTTTATTTTTCTATAAGGTTCTATAGATTCTCTTATCATTTGAGAAATATAAGCCTTTTTCTTTATTGGATTTCCAGGAAATTTTTTCATAAGCTTCAAGGCAAGCTCTACTCTCCCACTATAAAATGCAAGGAGAGCTCTTCTCTCCAAGTAGTCGTCCTTATTTTCTAACTTAGAAAGTCTAATATATCCATCCCAATAATTCTTAAGCTCTTCCTCAATCAAACTCAAAATAATTTCTTTCTTTTCACCTTCCAATTTTTCTATTTCTTCCATAGCTTTCCCATATTCTTTTATTTTTATATACAGATAAGCTTTCTCTTCGGAAGACTCTGCAATCTTAATTTTGTCAAAAATTATTTCTTTTCTTATCTCTTGAATCTCGCTTAAACTAAGAGGCATTTCCTGCCCAAGGAACCACAATAGAACTTTTTCTTTCTTCCCAGGATTTTTTATCTTCTCACCATAAAATTTAGCCTTCTCAATATTCCCCAAAAGATAGTTAAGATAAGTCACTTCTGAAACAACATCCTCTCTCTCTGGATTTTTTTCAAGAATTTTTTCGTAAAAAGGTAATTGTTCTTTTGTTTCTAACTTTTTTATAAACTCAATTGCTTTATCTACATTTGAAAGAGCAATGTTTATTTTAATAAGTATAGGGAACATTTCTACATCTTGGGGAGAAACAAAAGGCTCTAATTGTTCGGCAACCTCAGGATATTCATCCAACAATTTCTCCATCTCCTCTTTAGCTTCTTTCTTATTCCCTATTTGAGAATGAATTTTAACAAGGATAATCCGAATTGGCAAAGGAATCTTCCCAGGGAATAGAGGGGTTAGCTCCTCTAACAAAAAACTTCCTCTTTCTTTAGAGCCATCAAAGAAACTTTCTAATATACTGACAATGGGTGCATTCCTTTCTTCGTTTGCATAGATTTTTATCAAATCTCTTACTATTTCATAAGAAAGTTCTACCTTAGGAAACAATTCGTTAATCTCTTTTATTATCTCAGCTCTTTTCTCCTCATTTTCCCAATAAGCCTTGATAAAATATGTAAGAGCCTCTTTTAGATGCCCCAATCCCTTTTCAATAGAGGCTTTAAAAAGAACTATTTTCCGCTCCACAGTGGGTTCTTTAATTTCTCTAAGAGATTCTACAGCATAACCTTTTAAGCTTGGATCAAAACGAACCCCTTTTTCTATTTCCTCCAAACCTTTTAAATCTCCTTTTAAAAGTTTAACCTTTCCATAGAAAATTCTGATTTTAGCATTAATTGGAGCAATATCAATTAACTTTTCGCATTCCTCCTCCATTACTCCTAAAACCGTTGGTTTCTTAGAAAGAGCCTCCTCTAAAGAAGAAATAGCCTTTTCAAAATTGTTAGATTCCCTATATAACCTGTAAAGAGTCATAAGAGAATCGTAATCAGAAAATCCTTCTTTCCTCACTTCTTCAAGCACCTCTATTGCTTCTTCTTTAAGGGAACCATCTATTCCAACTGCCCTTCTTACAAGACTAGTAGCCTCCGGTAAATTACCAAGCTTTCCATAAGCTTTTGCCAAAGAAAGCATTATCTCAGGTTGTTCTTCTAAGTTAAGAGAGCTTAAAACCTGAGAGCCCCATTTAATTGCTTCTTCAAAATAATTGTTTTGAATCAAAATTTTCGTAAGAGTTTGTGAAATACTCTTATTATTCCTTTTATTTGCCTCGTTTATTAAAAAAGAGGTTACCTCTTCAAGAAACTCTGGAAATTCTTTTGCACAGACTTCCATCTCTCTACAACCCTTCTCAAACTCCCCTTTGTGGAAGTATAAAGAAGATATAAGTTTTCTAATCTTAGGATTTTTTCGGAAATCCCCAAGATAAGTCAGCACGAAGTTAAATCTTTCAGGAACTTCATCAATAGCCTCTTTGTAATACTTTTCGGCTTTATCAAAATCTTCTACTATTCTATATAGCTCTGCTAAGGCAAAGGGATAAGCAAATGGAGGGAAATTTTTTCTATCTAAATTTTTGTAGAAAATAAGAAACTGAGGAGTAAACTCAGGTTTTGCTTTAACCCTTTTATCAAACTCTGTAAGCATTACAGGTATATAATTAGGGTTTCCTCCTATTATTAAGTTAACCCTTTGAGCAATTTCTTCGGGATTCTCTGGAATTTGAAGCATTAAAGAAATTATCTCTCCCTCTGTGCTTACTGGATTTTCTTTTCTAAATCTCTCGAGCTCCTCTTTTATCAACTCTGTTTTCTCTGGATCTAAAGACAATTCCTTATAAATTTTAAGAGCACCTTCTGTATCTCCTTCTCTTGAAAGTAATCTTGCTTTTAAGAGAAGCCCCTCTACATTCATTTCTTTATCTTCGATGAGTTGATTTAAATTTTCTAAAATTACACTTGAAGAAGAAGGGGCAAACTCAAAAGCTTTTTTCATAATATTTATGAGGTCTTCCTTCCATCCCAATAACTTATATATGTTAGCGACCAAGAAAAAGTTATCTAATTCTTCTGGAAGTTTCTCTTCTAATTCTTTCACTCTTTTCCCAATCTCTTCAAGAGGAGAAATTGAGAGAGCTGATAGAAATTCTCTTAGAGCTTCAGAATATCTTTGCTTTTCTAAATATGCCTCTGCTAACTGCTTATGGACAACCGGATTTTGTGGGTCCTTTTTCACCAACTTCTGATATTTTTTAATAGCATCATCAGTTCCAATCTCTTTAAGGATAGAAAGAGCTTCTTCCTCTTTTCCTGTTTCAATTAACAACTCACTTAAGAAATCAATAATTTCTTTAGAATCCTTCTCATAAGGGGAAAGAATGTTTATGATTTCTTCTTGAAACTCTGGATTTATATTTAATACTTCTCTCAATTTAGAAACAGCTTCGGGATATTGTTTATTTTTTAACAAAAATTCTCCCAAACCCAATTTAATAATAGGATCTCCATAGTTTTCTCTTTCGGCTCTTTTTAATTCAAGAATAATATTTTCTATTTCTTCTGGCTTTTTTTCGTATATTATTTTAAATATTCTTAGAGATTCCTCTGTTTTTCTCCCTTCATTCATTAAAGCATAAAGATAAAGGTGGGTAAAATCTCTCTGGTTAAAATCCTTTTTGTTTTCAAGAATGTTTTTAACAACCTTCTCTTCTCTGTTGATAAAGGAATTTTTGCTCTCTTCTCCCATATCTCGGAAGAGATCATATACTCCTTCAAAATCCATCCTCTCTATAAATTTTTCCATTAAATATTCGGCAAGTCTATCTGGCTTTCCTCTCCCATAAAATAGATCCTCTACTTCTGCCAACACTTTTCTCTTTGCTTCAGGAGAAAGAGAAGAGCCTTTCTCTGCCCAGATTATTACTTCATTTAATTTGTCTATCGCGTGATAAGTGTGCATAATCTCAAGAATAAGAGGGAGATCTGAAGGTTCGTTTTTTAAGGCGTTTTGCAAGATTTTTATTGCTTTAAGATATTCTCCTTTAGCAGCTGCTCTTCTCGCTTTATCAATTATATTAGATTGGTCACTAAAGTTAAACATAAATCTTAAAAAAATATAACAATTTTAAAAGGTAAGTCAAGAGTTAACACTTTTCTCCTCTCAATGAGATTCTATAGAAGAAATCTCTAAAGAAATTATTTTCTTTGGATTTTCTCTTGATTTTTAATTATGGTAAATTAAAATTAAAAATATGTTAAGAAAGTTATGGAAATATCTTTCCAGATATAAATCCTTATTAGTTCTTCTTCTTTTCATTATGGCGGTGGTGGCAATTTTTAGTGGGTTCACAATTGGGATGATAACTCCAATAGTCTCTACAATTTTTGGAAAAGACAGTGTAAGTGAAGGGCCAGGGATTGTTCGCTGGCTCATTGAGTGGATTGAAAGTGAAGATAGAATAAATTCTTTAATAAAACTCGCAGTTTCTCTTATTTTTATTTATGGTATAAAGGCTCCTTTTGACCTTTTGCTTTTTTATCTATCTGACACCCTTGAACAAAAAACAATCTCAGACATAAGGGTTGAGCTTTTTTCAAAATTAACAGAGCTCTCTTGTGGATTTCACTCAAAAGTAGATTCTGGAACACTTCTTTCAAAAATCACAAACGATACAGAGAAAATCCAGTTTGCTTTAAAAAGAGGAGTTATAGATCTTAGTAGGAACCTATGCCTTTTATTTGTATATATGGGTTTGGCTTTATGGGCTTCATGGAAATTATTTATTATTTCCATCCTTCTTATCCCCTTTATTGTTTTTATCGTTCAACTTATAGGGAAAAAAGTTCACGGTCGTTTTACTCATCTTAGAAAACAAAGAGCCTTCTTAAATTCGCTTTCTTCCGAAATGCTATATGGAATAAAATTGATAAAATTATTTGGAATGGAGCAATATGAAATAGAAAAATTTAAAAAAGAGTCAGATATATATAGAAAAAAATATGTAAAAGGAAATCTACTGAAAGGATTCCTTCCTGTCTCCACAGAGTTTTTAGGGGCTTTTCTTGCAGGTATTATACTTATTGCAGGAGGATTTTTCATTCTTAAAGGATTTATTACCCCTGATAAATTTTTGATATTTCTTGGTTCTATAGTTCTTCTTCAACAACCTGCTCGTCAGATAAATTTAGCTTATGGAGATCTCCAACATGGTCTAAGTGCCATGGAAAGTGTTCTTGAAGTCATTGAGGCAAAAGAAAAAACAGAAGATAAAGGAAAATTCATTCTTAAATCTTTTACTTCTTCCATCAAATTTAATAATGTCTCTTTCTCTTATGGTGATAATAAATTTGCATTAAGAAACATAAATCTGGAAGTGAGAAAAGGCGAAACAATAGCAATTGTTGGTCCTTCAGGGGCAGGGAAAAGCACCTTGGTTCAATTAATTCCAAGATTCTTTGATCCTAAAGAGGGAAAAATAGAAATAGATGGTAAAGATATAAGAGAATACACTCTATCAAGCCTTAGAAGTAAAATTGGAATGGTGACTCAGGAACCAATTTTATTTAACGACTCTATAAGAAATAACATAAAATACGGTAAGATAGATGCAAAAGAAGAAGAAATATATGAAGTTCTTAAAAAAAGTCACTTAGAGCATTTCGTAAAAAGTCTTCCAGAAGGCCTAGATACCTTCGTTGGAGAGAAAGGTGGAAGAATTTCCGGAGGAGAAAAACAACGAATTGCAATTGCCAGAGCTCTCCTTAAAAATGCACCAATTTTGATTCTTGATGAAGCCACCTCTTCCTTAGATGCTGAATCTGAAAGGTTAATCCAAGAAGCAATGAAGGAATTACTTTATGGTAAAACAGCTTTAATAATCGCCCATAGGCTTTCAACGATAATGAATGCAGATAGGATCATTGTAATGGATAAGGGAAAGATTGTAGAAGAAGGAACGCATAAAAATCTCTTAGTTAAAAATGGCTTATACAAGAAATTATATGACCTTCAATTTAACAATTCAAAATTCTCTCGTATATCTTAATTAACTTCTCGCTAATTTTATCCCAAGAATAATTCTTTATTAGATGCTCTTTAAAATTTTCTCCCATTACTTTTAGCTCTTTTGGACCGGCTTGGATTAATTTTTCGATTTTATCTGCTAGGTCTTCATACTTACTCCCATTAAAAACAAATCCATCTTTTCCATCTCTTACAACTTCCTCCAAACCTCCAGAATTAGATACAATAACAGGCTTTCCAAAATATCCGGCTTCAAACAAAGTAATGCTTTGAGAAATTTTCGTATGAGGAAGAATTACAGCGTCGACATTTCTATAAACAAGCCCCAACTTAGAATAATGAAGAGAAACATTCAAAGAATAAAGATTTTCCATCTTCTCTTTAATCCAGTCTTTAACCACTACACTATAAGAAAGTTTCTTTCTATTTAAGATATTTAAAGAACCAATAAGATTCTCAAAACCCTTATATTTTTTAATTGGTCCCATAAATAGAAAAATCGGCCTTTTTAAAAGACCTATTTTTTTAAAATAAAACTCTTCCGATTCTGAGGCTGTAGTGGAATCAAAGGTCTCATAAAATCTCTCTACATTTCCGTGTGGAATAACAGTGATAGGGAGAGACAAATCAAAAATTTTATAAAAATTTTTCTCTGTTTTCTTGTCATGAACTATAATTTCATCCATTTGGGAATATAAGGCTTTAAAAAGATAAAGATCCCGAGGATAATCCCTATGAGGAAGAAGGTTATGAACAGTATGAATCATCTTCACTCTCTTTAGATGAGGAATTATATAATGTTCAATTCCTGGACTTGTAAACCATAAAAAATGTAAAATTGTATCTTCTTTTAGGAGCCCTTTTAGCCGAAGATAACCTTGAAACATTTCTAAAGTCTGAGTGAAGTTAGCTATAAATAACTGAAGATGTTTATTTTCAAATATACCTCTACTTATAGGCAGAAATAAATTGTTTTCTTTTATTAGCAACTTATCTTTCCAAAAATTAGGTATAAATCCAAAAAATTTAAAAGGGAATTTTTTCTCTCTTAGAGAAGAAAGCAAACAGAAATTGTAAGGTTTTGTGGTATTTCTTGGATCTATAAGAAAAATTTCCATTTTAAGAAAGATATTTCTCTAAAGTTTCTTCTTTAGGTTGGTTAAGTATCTCTCTCAGTTCTATTTTAATTTTTGAAAAAGGATAGGGAAGCATAAATTTGTCCCAAGAAGAGAAACGGAAACATCTTCCAGAAGAAACTCTTACAGCTATAATTGGAAGACTTGTTTCTCTTGCCAAGAGGAAAACACCCTTTTTTACCTTTCTTCTTGGACCTTTAGGTCCATCAGGAGTTATTGCAATTTCATTTCCCTCTCTTCCATATTTAATAAGACCAATAAGAGCTTTACTACCTCCTTTTTCCGTATCCCCACGAAAAACCTTAAATCCTAAAAGTCTCAAAATTCTACTCATAAATTCTCCATCTAAGCTTGGACTAACAATCACACCAACTTTTCTTTTTCGATGAGTAAAAAGAGGAGGTAGCATATTCTCATGCCAGAAAACATACAAAACCTTAAAATTATATTTCTTTAAAATAGAAAGGCCTTTAAATTCTATCCTCCAACTAAGCCCAAAAAGATAAATTAAAAGAGTTGTTAAAAACGGTCCACTAAACCATAGAAATGATCTTAGAAGCGATCCTATCATAAACACCTCTATTTCCTAACATTTTGGGAATTTTTTTTAATTCCTCTTTAATCTTCTCCTTATTTTCGTAAACAATTTCCATTTCCTTAGAAATTCTTAAAGGATTTACTTCTTTTTGTATCAACTCTGGAACGACCTTTCGAGATAAAAGAATATTAACAAGACTAAAATTTTTTACCTTAACTAAAAACTTTGAAATAATCCAAGAGAGATAAGAAAGTCTATACATTACAACCATTGGAATTTGAAAAAGAGCAGCCTCTACCGCTGCTGTTCCAGAGGCAATAAGAGCAAGATCAACATCCTTAAAGATCTCATACGTCTTTCCATAAAGGACTTCCACATCCTCCAAAGTTCCTCTCGTGAGTTCCAAAACTAAAGGAAGATGCTCTTTTGTATAAAGAGAAACAATTCCTTTGCTTTGGGGGTATTTCTTTCTAAAAATTCTAAAAGCCCTTAACATTGGAATTAGTAGCCTTTTAATTTCCGTTTCTCGAGAACCTGGAAGAATAGCAATCAAAATTTCAGAATGATATTCTTTTTCTCTTTTTGAAGATTTATCTATTTTAACAATATCCATTAGAGGATTACCTAAAAAAGAAGATTTTAAACCTTCTTTTTCAAAGAATTCTTTCTCGAAAGGATAGAGAACAAATAAATGTTTAAAATATTTTGACAGACTTTTAACTCTCCACCTTCCCCAAGCCCAGACTTGAGGAGGAATAAAATAGAAAACAGGAATCTTCTTACTTTTAAGATATCTTGCTATTTGAATATTAAACCCAGGAAAATCCACCGTAATTGCAAAATCTATTTTGTTTCTCTTCAAAAAAAGATAAATCGCCCTTCTTGCTTCTCTTAAATTTAAAATCTTTGAAAAAACTTCTGTAAATCCAACAATACTTATCTTTGAAGAGGGATAAATTATTTTGGCTCCAGTTTTTTCCATCCTTTCTCCCCCAACCCCATAAAACTCTATCTTAGGATTGATCTTCCTTAAAGAGGTGATTAAATTTGAAGCGTGTAAATCTCCTGAGACCTCTCCTGCTATTAACAAAACTTTCATTTCTTTTCTAATTTTGATAAATTTTTATTTTTCTTAAACTCTCTTGGATTTTCTCTGAGATTTTATGAGCAATAATTAGAGCTTCCTCTGCTTCCTCCGGTAAAATTGAAAGAGGTCTTTCTCCTCTACAGGCTTCTATAAAAGCTTTCATTTGAAGAAATAAAGGATCTTCTTCTTGAACTTTTAATTCTTTCTTTTCTAACTCTACTTTTCCTTCTTTTTTTCTCTTATAAAATATCTCCGCCTTTTTATTTAGTGTATCAATGGAAACATAAGAATCCTTTTGCCAAAAAAGAATTTTGCGAACTTTTGAAGATGAAACCCGAGAAGCCGTGAGATTGGCTATCACTCCGTTTTTAAACTCAATTCTTGCATTAGCAAAATCTATCTCATTTGTAAGAACAGGAATCCCAATCGCAGAAATTTTTCTTATAGGAGATTTCACCTTTTTAATTAATATATCAATATCATGAATCATAAGATCAAGAACCACACTAACATCAATCCCTCTACCGGGAAAAGGAGAAAGACGATAAGCTTCAACAAAAAGAGGCTCCTTAATAAACTCCTCTCCTGCAATTAAAGCAGGATTAAATCGTTCAATATGTCCTACCTGAAGAATCAAATTTAACCTTTTTGCCACCTTAATTATCTCTTCAGCCTCTTTTAAGCTAAAAGAAATAGGTTTTTCTAAAAAGACGTGCTTTCCTTCTTTGAGGGCCATAGTAGCCAATTCCTTATGAGTAAGAGTTGGAGTGGCAATTATCAAACAATCTGTCTCCCTTATAAGTTCACGATAATCCAAAAAAAATTTGCATTTATATTTTTTAGCAATCTCTTTTCCTCTTTTTTCATTAATATCAGAAACTCCGGTAAGGCTCACATTTGGCAATTTTGAAAGAATGCGAGTGTGATGTTCTCCCATATAACCTAAACCAATCACTCCGCATTTTATCATAATATCTCTTTAATAAAAAGCTTAATTCCAGAAGTTATTATATCTTTATGATAATCAAAACGAAAAGCGTTTTCTAATTCCTCTTTTATAGATGGGTTTTCTTTTAGAAAATAAAAAAACTTATCAATTATTTGGGAGGTCATCTTTGATGTAAGCTTCCTAACCATAATCCCACTTTTTATTTCCTCTCCAAATTCTCTCTTCAAGCTCTTTTGGTAATCTTTTAATATTTTAATAGAAAAATTATCCATTTTTGCCGCTTTTAAAAGAACTTCCTTTGCTAGTGAAGCTCCAATAAGACCATAATATATTCCTCCTCCTGTCGTTGTTTTTACTTGTCCTGCAGCTTCTCCTACTGCAATTACCCTATCTGCCACAACTTTCTTCACAAAACCACAGACAACCGGAGAGGTTTTTACCCTTTTAAAATCAAAGGAGAATCTCCCATCACATTTAACTCTCATAGTATTTATAGACTCCCTTTTAGGAGATTCCGAAAGTGTCCCTATTTTCGTATATCCTTTTAAAGGAATAACCCACCCAAAAGAACCCAAATTAGGCTTGTTTAGAACATAAACTTCAATAGGGGCTTTAGAAGATCCTCCTTTTACCTCTACTTCACTACCCCAAAGCAATCTCTCTGGCAATGAAAGACCAGCTTTATAGTGGAGAGAAAAATCTGTTCCTGAAGCCAAAATAATACATCTTCCAGTTTTTTGAAACTCTTTGCCTCTTTTCAGGCATTTTACCGAAACTCCATTTTTCTCCTTAACAATATTAATTACTTTACTCTCCAAGAAGCCTTTTACACCTTTTTCTATTGCACTTTTAAACAAAATGGTATCAAAAACTTTCCTGTCAACAATAAAAGCAAAAGGTTCTTTCCTTGAGTATTCTATAGGTATAAGAGAAGGGGAAAAAATCTTAAGAGAAGGAATACTTCTTAAAATTGCTTCCTTTGGAAGGTCAAATCTTTTGAAAGCTTCTTCCCCAACAATTCCGCTACAAACAATTTCCTCTCCAATCTCTTTCTTCTTTTCAAAAATACCAACAGAAAAACCCTCTTCCGCAAGTAACTTTCCTATATATGAACCTATAGGGCCTGCCCCTATCACAATAAAATCAAAATCCATTTTGAACTTAATATATAAAATCACTTAGTAGACGCAAGCCTTAAGAACCATCCATACTTTTAGAGTTCTCTATACTGCTCCTTTTCTTTTAGCAAGAAATATAGAGCTAATTATCAAAATGAGAATAAAACCTATAGCCAAATAAGTTGTCCATGGTTCATAACCTCCATATCCTTCTTTCTTCACAATAATCCCGAAGAGAAGCTTGAATAACTGCATAACAAAAGAAATTCCAAGAAAAGTAGGAGTAATAATCATTATAAATATATCCCACCATTTACCTATTTTCTTTTCTGAAACCCTATTTATATATTCTCTTGCCTTCTTAGCACCAAGCACATAACCTATGAGTATACATTCACACAAACCAACCAATGTTATCCCATAGTTTGTTATAAAATGGTCTACTATATCAATCCAGTAAAGCCCAGCTTTCGTTGCAAAAGGAAAACCAAAAAGAAAACCCAAAAAACAAATAATTGGAAGAACATATTTTTTCTTTTTCCCCCATTTATCTACGATACTTTCAACTACAGGTTCAACCATTGAAAAAGCCGAGTCTATTCCAAGGGTTAAGAGTAAGAGAAAGAAAAGAGCTCCAAAGAACTGAGCGCCAACTGGAAGTAAACTTATAGCTGTAGGATAAGTGACAAAAGCAAGCCCAATTCCAGAAGTCACAACATCTTTAATAGTCACACCTGTAGCTTGAGCAAGATACCCAAGAGTAGAAAACACAGCAAATCCTGCAACAAAAGCGGTTAAAGTATCAGCCACACTTGTTATGTAAGCATTTGCGGTAATATCTGCTTCCTCATGTAAATAACTTGCATAAACAATTAAAGTTCCCATAGCAAGAGATAATGTAAAGAACACCTGGCCATAAGCAGCAAGCCAAACTTTAGGATTAAGGAGAGCCGGAAATTTTGGGGTAAGATAAAACTTGATTCCCTCCAAAGCCCCAGGAAGGGTCAGTCCTCTTACAACCATAACCACAATTATCACCCATGGAATTATAACCGTAAAATAAACAATTTTACCAAGAGTTTCAATTCCTTTAAATAAACTTAAATAAATCCATATCCAAACAGCAGCCAAACCAAAAACTATTGGCCATCTAATCCCACCCAAAATAGACGGAGATTTTGAAAGTTGAAGAACGCTATTGTTAAAGAAAGAACTCACTGATTGAGCTGTATTCCCCCATCTCAATGTAAAAGAGTGATACAGATAATTAAAACACCAACCCATAATAGTGCAGTAATAGGTGGATAAAAAGAATATGATTAATATGGCAAACCAACCAATCCATTCTGACCTATGCCAGACTTTTTTAAAAGCAAGTGGAGGAGAGCTCTGAGTAAAATGTCCAACATAATATTCCAATATCATTAAGGGTATTCCTGCTGTAATTAAGGCAACTAAATAAGGGATCAAAAAGGCTCCTCCCCCATTTTCATATGTGATATAAGGAAATCTCCAAACATTACCAAGTCCTACTGTAGAGCCAATAACTGCAAAAAGAAAAGAAGCCCTTGAACCCCATCTTTCTCTTTTTTTCTCCACTTATACCCTCCTTTTTTCATTTATATAAATTAGATCAGAAAGAATAGCATAACCAGTCTCCCTTTTTCCTGCTCCAGGGCCTGAGATCATTACATTCCCAAGAACATCCGTTGCAAAATTTATTGCATTTATTGTTCCTGTTATTTTAGAAAGAGGATCTTTATCACTTAAAATTTCTGGTGTAACAGAAGCAATTATCTTATCCCCCTCTTTTCTTGCTGTAGCTATTAGTTTCCAGTGCTTACCTTCATTTAGAGCTTTGATTATATCCTTCTCGGTAACAGTATCAATACCCTTAACACTCACCTCACTAACCTTTAAATTTCCTCCCATAAGAACATTTGCAATTATTACTATCTTTGCAGCCGAATCCCAACCTTTTATATCAGCTTCGGGTTGCTCTTCTGCAATCCCCTTCTTTTTTGCTCTACTTAGTGCCTCTTCATAAGAAAATCCAAGCTCCATTTTAGTAAGGATATAATTAGCGGTTCCATTCATTATCCCTCTCACTTCTTTTATCTCTATTCCCTTTAAGTTAGCCTGAACAAAATTTATTACAGGTGTCCCTGAAAGAACAGTTCCTTCAAATCTTAAAAAAACCCCATTTTGTTGAGCAAGCTTTTTT
This sequence comes from candidate division WOR-3 bacterium, assembly GCA_039804165.1. NCBI lineage: Bacteria > Pseudomonadati > Caldifarciminota > Caldifarciminota bacterium. Next base: position 10,958 of record JBDRZZ010000018.1, on the reverse strand, counting down.
AATTCTTTATAAGCAAGAGCAATGGGGCCCTTATTAGTTGTAACAACATCCTTTTTATTAGTTAGAGCAAGTCGAAGAAGAGACAAACCAGGATCACCTGTTTTTAAATCTGTTGGTGTTGCCTCCACAATTGTATCTGCTCCTGATTCTAATATGGTCTTCTCGGAATCCCACCCCTTTTCCCCAGAAGAATAATTCTTTATACTATTTTCTTTCTCTAATAAGGATATTACCTCCTCAATCACAATTCCTTCTTCAGAGAAAACAGAGCCTACTAAAGGATCGGAAATAGCTACAACTAAAGGAGAAAAATTATATTTTTCCGAAAGTTCCTCCTTCTTTTCAAGAAGCAATTCTAAAAAACCTCTATTTACAGTTCCTAAACCTATTAATGCTATTTTCATTTTTCTTACAAAAATAAAAAAAATATAAAGAAAGTTTTTACCTTGTCAAGCGTTTATAGGGGGTTTATTATATTGAAGACTTGTTATCAATTTAACAGTTTATCTTTTAACAAGAAGATAAAGTAGGGCTACCCCAAAAACAAGAGAATCTTCATCAATATTAAAGGTAGAAGAGTGAAGTTTAGAATGAATTCCCTTCTTTGAATTACCACCCCCCATAAAGACAAAAGCTCCTGGAACTTTCTCAAGATAATAAGCGAAATCCTCTCCGCCCATAATTGGAGCTTCCATAAACTCAATTTTGAATAACTCTTTTGCCAAGTTCGCTAATTCCTCTGTCTTTTGCGGATCATTCTTTAATATGGGATAACCTCTCCGATACAAAAGTTCATAGTCTGCTCCTAAGGATATCTTAAGAGCTTCAAGAACATCTCCAATCCATTGAGGGGCATTCTGCCACAATTCTTTCTCAACCGTCCTAACAGTTCCCTTCATTTCAACCTCATCTGGAATTATATTAAATGCTGTGCCTCCATGAATTGCACAGATAGAAATAACAAATGGAGTCTGAGGATTACTCCTTCTTGAAACAAGCCCTTGGATTTGATTTATAAACAAAGCAGAAACATAAATAGGATCTACCCCTTTATGTGGTTCTGCAGCGTGTGAACCTTTCCCTTTTATCTTTATTTCCATCTCGTCAGCAGCTGCAAGCATAACCCCCTTTTTTAATATTAATTTTCCGAGCTCCTCATCTGGTTTAATGTGAATTGCATAAATCTCTGACACCCCTTTTAAAGCTCCTTCTTCTATCATTCCCTTCGCTCCTCCTGGGATTTTTTCCTCAGAAGGTTGAAATATGAATCTTACTGGAGGGGGGTCCTTTTCACCAGAAAGAAGCTTTGCAACTCCAAGAAGCATAGCCATATGAGCATCATGGCCACAGGCATGCATATAACCTTCATTTTTTGACTTGTATGGTAAAGAAGTTTCTTCTTTAATGGGTAAGGCATCCATATCTGCTCTCAAAGCTACTCTTTTTTTTCCTTTCCCCAAATCCGCTATAAGACCTGTTTTATTTAAAGTCTTCGGTTTAAGCCCTATAGCTTTAAGCTCCCTTTCAATAAAATTATGGGTCCAAGTCTCTTCGAAAGCAGGCTCTGGATGCTGATGTAATTCTCTCCTTACTTTTACTATGTAATCTTTTATTAATTCTACTTTTTTAAGAACACCTTTCATTAATTTTATTTTATAGCAAAAAGATTTTCTTGCAAGAGGAATTAATATTCAAATAAAAGGCTATAAACAAACCAGAGGCAAGCAGCTTGCCCATGAAGATCTCCTTTTAGTTTTGGACGGTTGAGATAGTAACTTATCTCTTTACTTTTTCCTGTCCCACCACACACATTTGTCAACTTTCCTTCTTCGTCTATATATTTAACAAGAGCTTTCCAAGCTTTCTTATAAGCAGGCGTAAATTTCTCTCTTGGTAAAAGACCTTTTTTTACACCCACTGTTATTGCATAACCAAACATTGCTGTGCAGGAACTCTCTTCCCAAGATTTCTCTTTATCTAAAATCTGCCTCCACATACCACTTTTAGTTTGATATTTTATTAATGCATTCATCATTTTCCTATATCCTTCTAAAATTGAAGGATAATAAGGATTAGTTGAAGGAAGTTCTGTCAACAACTCTGCCAACCCTACAGCTACCCAACCATTTCCCCTACCCCAGAAAATTGGAGCTTCTTCTCCATGATAAAATAAACCATTCTCTTTTTGCAGCCTCTTAAGGTATAAACTAATTACCTTGGCAGCCCTTTCAAGATAAATCTCTTTCCTAGTTGCCCTATACGCTTGGATCTGAAGAGCGCCAATCATCCAAACATCATCAATCCAATATCTAATCTGTTTAGTTATTCCGCCAGGGAGAGTATCCTCCCACTGTTTATTCGCAAGCTCAAGACCCTCTTTAAGAAAACTCTCATCCTTAGTTTGGATATACAACTCAAGGGGTAAGATCCCATACACATTCGCATCCACATGGTTTGGATTCCTAATTAAGCCATCTTCTACTACTCTTCTGTAACGAATAGTAATTTTCTCAATTATTTCTTTATCCCTAAAAAGACCCGCGAGTCTTGCCGCACCAAACCCTGCACAAGCTTCTGCATAATGAATTCCTCTCCAGAACTCTGCCTCGTAAATCATTAGATTTGGTCTTTTAAGCAAATCCAAAATGAGTTTCTTTCCTATAACAATAAGGGCTTCTCCTTCTAAAAATTCATCTTTTGCAAAATCTATCTTTTTACAGAAAAAAAAGAGAAGTAAAACAACAAAAAGTATTCTTAATTTATTTAGTTTCATTAAAATAGAGTTTTAGCTCTCCCTTTATTATGAGGAGGAGAAAGATTTAGATGTTCATAAGCAAGAGGTGTTGCTTCTCTGCCTTGAGGAGTTCTTTTCAAAAATCCACTTATTATTAAAAATGGCTCAAAAACTTCTTCAATTGTTTCTGCACTTTCCCCAAGAGAAGTGGCAAGAGTTTTTAATCCAACAGGACCTCCTCCAAATTTTTCTATTATTGTTTTTAAAATTGCTTTATCCATAATGTCAAGGCCGCAGGAATCAACCTCAAGTTGTTCTAAGGCGTATTTTGTTATTTCTAAGTCAATTTTTTTCTTACCTTTAACCTCTGCAAAATCTCTGACCCTTCGCAACAATCTGTTTGCTATTCTTGGCGTTCCCCTTGATCTTTTTGCTATCTCTTCCAAAGCTTCCTCAGTTATTTTTATGTCAAGGATTTTTGCAGAACGCTCAAGAATCAAAGTTAAGTCTTCCCAATGATAATGACTGAGACGAGGGCTATAACCAAACCTTGATCGGAGAGCCCCTGAAAGGAGTCCTGTCCTTGTTGTTGCCCCAACTAAGGTAAAGGGTTGGAGATTTATTTCTATTGACCTTGCATTTGGCCCAGAATCTATTGTTATATCAATAGAAAAATCTTCCATCGCTTTATATAAGTATTCCTCCACATTCTTATTAAGACGATGAATTTCATCAATAAAAAGCACATCAAAACGATGAAGTTTTGTAAGAATGCCTGCAAGATCTCTTGGTTTTTGTAAAACCGGTCCTGCCACAGTTGTTATATTAACTCCTAACTCATTCGCTATAATGTAGGCAAGGGTCGTTTTCCCAAGCCCTGGTGGGCCAAAAAGAAGAATGTGATCAAGAGGCTCATTCCTTTTTTTTGCTGCTTTTGTAAAAACTTCAAGATTTTCTTTTACCCTATCTTGATTTATAAACTCAGAAAACCATCTTGGGCGAAGACTTTTTTCGTATTGTGCATCAAGAGGATCTAAAGAAGGGGAAGTAATTCTCATGTTTCCTTCAACACCTTTTTAACTATTTCATCCACAGACAGATATTTTTCTTTCTTCATAACCTCTCTAATTGCCTCTTCTGCTTCCTTTGCACTATACCCTATGGTAATAAGAGCTCTTTTTGCCTCTTCAAATTCCTTTGTTGGGGTAAATTTTAATTTATCTTTAAGCTCAAGAATTATTCTTTTCGCTGTTTTACTCCCAATCCCTTTAACATTTGAAATTAGATCGGCATTCTCCTCATCCAAAGCCTTTCTAATCCCACTCCCTCCAAGACTAACCATTAAAGAAAAAGCAGTTTTAGGCCCAATATTTGGAATTTTAATAAGGGTTCTAAAAAGTTCTCTTTCCTCTTTATTTTCAAAACCGTAGATCTCAACACCATTTTGAGTCATTGAGAGATGAGTATAAAGAAAAATTTCGTCTCCGACCAAAGGAAAAGCACTCTCCATAACAGCATTAACTAAAACTCCAAAACCACCAACATCCAAGGTAATTTTTTCTTTATTTATCTCTAAAACTACTCCCTTAATTGATTCAAGCATACCTTGTTTAAATAACAGATTATTGCAGCAAAAGCATCAGAAACATCAAAAGAAATTTGTTCATTGATCCCAAGAATTTTTTTTACCATAAATCGGACCTGTTCTTTAGAAGAAGCTCCTGAACCTGTAACTGATTGTTTTATCTCCCTTGGAGTAAACTCTAAAATAGGTAATTTTTTCATCTCGGCAAGAAGTAAATAAACTCCTCGAAGCTCCGCAATCTTGATTAATGTTTCTACACTAGGACCATGAAAAATACTTTCTATAACAATCTTATCTGGTTTTTCCTTTTGAATTAATTCCAAAAGGGCCTCAAAGTACTTATATAACCTCCCATTCCCCTTTTTATGCCTCAAAGTCTTCCACGAAATTTTAAAACCCTCTTCTCCTTGAGAGAATATAGCAATCCCTGTTTGGGAAAGACCAGGGTCTATTCCCAGAATTTTCAATTTTCGGAACCTATCTCTGCGAGAATTTTATCTGAAATCTCAAAATTAGAATGGACAGCTTGAACGTCTTCAAGGTCTTCTAACTTAGCAATAAGCCGAAGCAATCTTCTTGCCTCTTCATCTTCTACAGACTTTGTGACTTTTGGAAGGAATGTAATCTGGAAATGCTCCACAGGAATGTTCTTATCCCGAAGTGCTTTGTAAACTTTGTGTAAATCGTTATCAGTTGTATGAATTTCAAAAACCTCATCTTCTTCTTTTATATCCGAAGCTCCTGCTTCAATAGCAACATCATAAAGCTCTTCCTCTTGAACATTTTTCTTTGGAACATAAATAATGCCTTTCCTTTCAAAAAGATAAGAGACACAACCTTCTGCTCCTAATTTTCCACCATTTGTCTCCATTATGTGTCTTATCCCGGAAGCCGTCCTATTTTTATTATCTGTTAAACACTCAATGAGTAAAGCAACTCCTCCTGGTCCATAACCTTCATAAGAAACTTCTGAATATTCCACACCCTCAAGTTCTCCTGAGCCCCTAAGAATTGCCCTTTCAATATTATCCTTTGGCATATTGTTATTTCTGGCTTCTTCAATAGCATTGCGAAGTTCAATATTCTTCTCCGGATCTTTCCCTTTTCTTGCAGCTACAGAAATCTTTCGAGCAAGCTTCGAAAATAGCATTCCTCTTTTCTTATCTTCTTGAGCTTTCTGATGTCTTATTCTATGCCATTTAGAATGACCTGACATTCTAAAACCTCCTTTTTCTTAAATATAAAATCATCTTTTTATTTTTTCAAGTAGTCTTTCCCAATTCTCATCCACAAGATGTTGAATTTCTTTTATATCTTCTTCCTTAAGATGTTTAAATCTACCTTGGAGTTTAAGATACTCTTCAACAGGTTTTGGTCTTAGAATATCTTTTGTAAGAGCCCACTTCTTCCCAAACTCAACTTCAAGAAGAGGGAAAATCCTCGTTTGAACAGCCAGCCTTGCAAGTTTAATTGTTAAAGAGGGAGAATATTTCCAACCTGTAGGGCAGGGACAAAATATAAGCATAAACCTCATCCCTTTTATATCTTTTGCCTTTTTAAATTTCTCTATTAAATCTTCAGGATAAGCAATTGAAGCTGTAGCAAGATATGGGATCTGGTGATCCGCCATTATAGAAACAATATCCTTTTTGTGATTCTCCTTTGGAGAATTAATAGGTGTTGTGGTTGTTACTGCTTTAAAAGGTGTGGCGCTACTTCTTTGATTTCCTGTATTCATATATGCTTCATTATCATAACATACATAAATTATGTCCTCATTTCTTTCTGCCACTCCAGAAATTGCTCCAAAACCTATGTCATAAGTAGCTCCATCCCCAGCCCAGGCAACAACATTTGCCTTCTTACCTTTTACTTCTAAACCTGCTCTAATCCCTGAAGCTGCAGGAGCAGCGGTTTCAAAAGCCGTATGAAAAAGAGAAACATTTACTAAGGAATGAGGAAAAGGACCGTCGATCACCGACCAACAACAGGCTGGCAGGGTAATAATGGTATTTCTACCTAAAGCTTTAAGAGCGTATCTCATCGCAAGAACAGCACCACATCCTTGACATCCAAAATTCCCCAAGCCAATTATTTCTTCTTCTGGAATACTCAATTTCATAAATTTACACCCTGCCAAATTATTTCAGAAGATGGCTCCTCCATCTTCATTACCTCTTTATATATTTCCACAATATCCTTGCTTGTAACATCTCTTCCTCCAAGGCCTGTTATTACACCAAATATTTTTGGTTTTTTAATTTTATTATAAATAGCAGCTTTTATCTCTTGATAGAATATACCAGAAGCACCAAAACTTATATTCCTGTCAATAACAACAGCTTTGTTGGCAGAACTTAGAATCTCACTAATTTTTTCGCCAGGAAAAGGTCTAAAAACTCTAACTCGAATAAGACCAACCTTCTCTCCTTTTTCGCGAAGGATATCTACAGCTCTCCTTGCTGTAGAAGCAATAGTTCCTGAGGAAACAATTAAATTTTTCGCATCCTCAGCCTTATAAGTTTCAACAAGACCGTATCTTCTCCCAAAAATCTCTCCAAATTCCTCTCCAACCTTTTCCCATTCATTCAAGGCTTTTTCCATAGCTTTCTGAATCTTATATCTAAATTCAAAATAGTTATCAGGAGTTGTTAACCCCCCAAATGCGTGAGGTTCTTCTGGATCTATCTTATATTTTCTTTTATAAGGAGGAAGAAATTCATCAACTTTTTCCTGGTCTGGGATTTCAACTGGTTCGGAAGTGTGGGAAAGCACAAATGCGGCAAGGACAATCATTGCGGGAAGTTCAACAGTCTCAGCTACCTTATAAGCTTGGATAACAGAATCTAAAACTTCTTGATTGTTTTGAGCATAAACCTGCATCCAACCTGTGTCTCTTTGAGAAAGAGAGTCATTTTGGTCTGTCCAAATGGACCATGGAGGGCCAAAAGCTCTATTTATATTTCCCATCACAATTGGAGTTCTAGCCCCAGCTGCCCAATGGAGCATCTCATGCATAAGAGCAAGACCTTGAGAAGAAGTAGCTGTAAAAGTCCTTGCTCCTGTAAAAGAAGCTCCTATAAGAGCAGCCATTGCAGAATGCTCCGATTCCACCTTGATAAATTTCGCTTTAAGTTCTCCAGAAGCACACATCTCAGAAAGTAGTTCTACAACCTCAGTCTGAGGAGTTATTGGATAAGCCGCAATTACTTCTGCCCTTGAAAGTTTTACTCCATAGGACAAAGCGTGGTTCCCCATTAAAACTTTTCTCATTTTTCTTCCTCTACTTTAATAGCTCCAGAAGGACATTCTTCCCAACAAATTCCACAACCTTTACAATAATCATAATCAACAATAGGTTTAAATCTTTCTTTTCCTTTCTCCTCTATCTTCTCAAGTTTTATTGAAATCTCAGGGCAAAATTTCCAACAAATGGCACAAAAAGTGCATTTATCATAATCAATTACAGGCCTAAAACTCCTCCAGCTACCCGTTTTATTAAACTCCATTGAGTAAAAAGAAATAGCAACAGGGGGCATCTCCTTCTCACTTTTAAAGACAATTTTCCTATCTGTTTTCTTACTCATCTATTACCTTTATTTTGTTATAAGACTCTTCTGCAGCCTTAACGTTCTCCTCTTTTTTTATAGGGACTCCACTTAATATTGCTCTTTTAAGAGAATCAAGACTACAGAGCCCTAAGATCTTTATAACTCCCCCAAGAATCGCTGTATTAACAATAGGAGAAGTTTCACTCCCAAGACCATATTTAAGAGCAATCTCCTTCGCAGGAATTATGGCGATCTTAAATTCCTTTTCATAACCAAAATCTTTTGGGAATTGAGTTGTATTCACAATAATCCATCCACCTTTCTTTAACCCATCTGTAATAGGCACTGAACCTACAAGAGCTGGGTCAAGAACAACTATGTGATCAGGCTCATATATCCGTGATCTTTCATAAATTACATTTTCATCTATCCGTAAAAAAGCACAAACAGGAGCTCCTCTTCTCTCCACCCCATATTCTGGAAAAGCCTGAACAAACTTCCCTTCTATAGAAAGAGCCTCTGCAAGAATCCTTGCTGCAACTACAGTTCCTTGCCCTCCTCTCCCATGAAGTCTTATTTCAAGCACTTTACCACCTTAGAATTATCCCTCCCCATGTAAAACCACCGCCGAAAGCTGTGGAAAGAAGAATATCTCCTCTCTTAAGTCTACCTTCTCTTACTGCCCAATCAATTCCAACTGGTATGGAAGCTGCTGACATATTTCCAGTTTTATCAATAGTGACAACTGTTTTCTCCATAGGAATTCCTGCTCTTTTTATCGTAGCCTCAATTATTCTTATATTGGCCTGATGAGGAACATATAAATCTACTTCTTCTCCTTTTATTTTAGCTTTTCTTAAAGAATCAAGAGCTGCTTTTTTCATCTTTGTAACAGCGTGTTTAAAAACCTCGTTTCCCTGCATTGAGATAAAATGAAGTTTTTTTTCTATCGTCTCTTTGCTTGCGGGTAATCTTGTCCCACCCGCAGGTTGAATTAGAAGTTCTCCTAATTTTCCATCTGCTCCCCAGACATAGGACAGTAAACCCGAAGTACCATTTGATTTTTCAATAACAGTGCAACCAGCTCCATCTCCAAAAAGGACACAGGTAGAACGATCCTCCCAGTTTGTAATTCTTGACAAGACTTCACTCCCACAAAGAAGAACTCTATTAGCAATCCCTCCTTCTATAAGAGCTCCACTTAAAATAAGCCCATATAAATAACCCGAACAAGCGGCACTTATATCAAAAGCAGGAATTCCAGGTATTGCTCCAAGTTTCTCCATAACCCAACAGGCGGTTGCAGGAAATAGAGTATCCGGAGTGATTGTTGCTACAATAATAGCGTCTAAATCCTTAGGAGAAAGCCCAGCCATCTGGAGAGCTTTCTCTCCTGCTTTAACAGTCAAATCGGAGGTGGCTTCATCTTCTGCTGCAATATGCCTTTCTTTTATTCCTGTTCTTGTTGTAATCCATTCATTAGATGTATCCACTATCTTCTCAAGATCAAAATTTGTTAAAACTTTCTCAGGGAGATAAGAACCTGTGCCAGTAATTTTTATATTAAACATCAGTTCTTTCTAAAAAAGCAGCCAGTGCTATAGAATAGAATTTCGACTTCTCGGAGTCTGCTCTTGAGGTTAGAACACAAGGATAGGAAGTCCCCATTACAATTCCAGCAAGTGAAGCACCGGCAAACTCAGTAAGAGTTTTAAAAAACACATTAGCAGATTCAATACACGGGAAAATCAATATATCTGCATCTCCACAGATTTTTGATTTAAATCCTTTTATTTCACAAGCTTCTTTACTCACAGCAAGATCAATAGCTAAAGGTCCATCCACAATCGCATCTGGTATTTCTCCTTTCTCTGCTCTTTGGGCAATGTTTGCCGCCTCAAGAGTAGCCTGCATTTTATCTGAAACTCTCTCAGTTGCAGCTATAAGAGCAGCTTTTGGAGTCTTAAGTCCAAATGCATGAGCCACTTTTATAGCATATTTTAACATTTGAGTTTTTTGATTTTCATTGGGAGCAGGTATAACAGCAATATCAGAAATAAACAAAAGTCTTGGCCAATTCGGAACCTCAACGACAGCCACATGAGAAAGGATGTTTCCTTTCCGGAGAAGTCCTTCTTTTCCATGAAGAATAATTTTCATATAAATATCTGTTGGTATAAGACCCTTCATTAAAATATCGGCTCTCCCTTCAATCACCATATTTCTTGCCAACTCCCCAGCTTCCCATACATCTTTAATATCAATAATCTCAAAAATAGAAATATCCAATTTTTTTTCGGAGGATAGTTTTTCTATTTTCTCTTTATCTCCTACTAAAGTTACATTTACCAATTTCTCACGAGCAGCCCTATAAGTTGCTTCAATCGTATGAGGATCATGCCCATTTGCAACAACAAGTCTTTTAGAAGGTCTCTCCCTAACAATTTTTACCATTTCATCAAGGCTCTTTATAGGCTCCATAATTCATCTCCTCCTACACTTCAAACTGCTTTCTAAACAAAAAAGGGGGAAGAATTTCCCCCTTTCCCATCTTCAAACCAGGCAAGTAAAATTGAAAGCACAAAGAGAATTTTATATGTTAGTATTCTCCCCTTCGAAAAAACTAAACATCCCTCTTTCCAATTTTCTAAGAACAGGATTTTCTTCATAATTTATTCTTTATATTATTTAACTACAACCAAAAGTCAATCCCCTTTAGTGCCTACATTGTTAAATCCAAGGCAGGTGGTGGACACTTTGAGATATTTTAACATTCACAAGGTCTAATTCCAGATTAAGAGTCACATCCATTTTCTTCTCCAGGAGTTTATCAAGATCCGCCACAAACAAGTGGACAAGTTCAGGAGATTTGTTTCTCTCAATAAGTATCTCTAAAGTGTTTTATCATTCTTTTTTGAATTCTTTCTCATCGTATTAAAGAAAAATAGATAATTATTGACTTTATGAAAGAAATGCTATTTCCCTTCAAAGACTTCTATATCAAAGAATTCTCTTTCTATTATTTCTATAGATACTTCCTATGAACTCCGGACCATTATCATATTGAAATCTGACTTTATTTAGATGA
>JBDRZZ010000017.1 GCA_039804165.1 candidate division WOR-3 bacterium | reverse complement strand
ATATCCTTTCTGAATCTATTTGCTGTAAAAGTAACTCCATTATCCGTTACAAGAACAATTTCATCTTCTATTTTGCCATGTATACTTTCCGCTTCTCTTATCGCTTCTTTTAATGCTTTTATACCTTATTTGGCAGTATAACTCGGCGTAAGATAGGTAGCAAGGACATATCTGGAATAGTAATCTATTAAGTCTATTATATACCAGTATCCATAGCCAAATACATAAACATAAGTCACATCTATTTGCCATAGACCATTAGGTTGAGATGGAATTAATTCTTAAAGCTTTCTTAAATAAATCTCTTTCATCTCTTTATTACGAAACTGAATTTGCAAAAGCCCTTCTTCTTTCATTACTCGATATACAATCCTCCTCTTTATATTTTCACCTTCTCGTCTCAATATATGGTGAATTTTCTTATAACCGCAATGCTTATGCTCTTTCGCTTTATTTATTATCTTGTTCCTATCTTCAATTTTTATTGGCTCTTCTTTTAAATTTTTCTTTATTTTCTATTTATTAATCTGTAATAACCAGATTTGGAAAGAGGAAGATAATCTAAAACCCTTATTTTGCTTAAATCTCTCCCTATTTTCAATCTATATTCCATCTCTTTTGCCATTTCTATTTCTCCCTTTCTACTCAACTTTTTAGTGTTTTTTTTAATATCTCATTTGCAATGGTTATTTCACCTATAACTTTCTTTGCATCTTCTAATTCCTTTTCGAGTTCTTTCTCTCTGGAACTCTTGCCATTACCAGATAATCCTTGTTTCCCTCCTTCAAAAAATTGTTGCTTCCAACGATGTAAACTCTTATGAGGATATTCCACTTTCTTTTGCTATCTTTTCAATACTCTCGTTACCCTTTAAGATAGTCATAACTAATGCAAATTTTCTTTCAACACTGATTGACCTTTTCTGCATTCTTGCCTCCTTTTAGGCTATAACTCTAACATTATAACATTCCCAATTCGCTGAGGCAAGACAAAATCTTAATTTTTTAAAAGGAATGTGATTAGAATAAATCTGACAAAAATGCTTATATTAACTTATATTAATTTATCTTTTAAATTCTCTACTTCTTTTTGAAAATTCCACCTTTATTTTTTCAAAAGTTCTAATATCTCTTGTAAGCTGTTCTTCTATTGGTAAAAGCCTCTCTATTAAATCTTTTATTCTCCCATAACACATTTCAACCTTATAAGACAACTCTGGATCTTCAACAAATTCTTCTTTCAACTCTTTCAAAAACTTATAACTTTCCTTTAGTTTCTTGCTTTCCTTAGACATCTTTTCAGGCTCTATATCTTTTATAAGTATATCTACCTCTTTTACTTCCTTATCTGTATTTAACCGCTCTTTTATAAGAAAATATTCTTCTTTTCCTCTATAGCTTCGTAGTCTTACAATTTCCATCCTAAGTCTTTCCACCCTTCCACTTAATTCCAGAAATAGAGGATATTTCTCGTTAAAAGATTTAGCAAACACATTATAAAACTCATCGATTTTATTTAATTCATTTAATATTCTTTCTCTCTTTTTCTTGTACTCTCTATGCTTCTCCCTTAACCTTTTAATTACCCTTTCATACTTTTCTGTTAAAGCTAACCTCTTTGCAAGAGTATAACCCTGAATCATTAATCTTGTAGCTTCTTTTTCTCTTCCCTTATCTAAAGTTTCTTCAATTTTTCTTAAGAGAAAGTCTAGTTGTTCCTCCTTCCACTCATACCATCTTTTCATTTCTCTTAATTTAAACTCCCGGACTTCTATCTCCAAATTTCTTCTAATCTTTGCTAATCTTTCTTTCTCAAGAATTACCTCTTTACCAGTTTGAATCTCCATTGTTTTAATCTTGCCTTCCACCACTTTAACTTCTACCTCATCATTTATATAAGAAACCTCAAACTCCGTTCCTACAACCCCTGAAATAGACAAAGGGTTTTTAACCTCAAAAGATTCTCCTTTTAAAAGTTTCTTTACCTTAGCCCAAATTCGCCCAAAAGAAATAAAAACAGATCTTCTCTCTTTTCCCTCCAAAACTATTTTTGAATTTTCATCTATATAAAGAAGACTACTATCGGAGTAAAGAACCTCTGCTTTAGAACTATCTCTCACTATAATAGTATCAATATCCTTCATTTCCATACCAAAAGAAGGAGTTATAATTGTATCTCCTCTTTTAATTACAACATCATTAGTATAGAAGTTTAAAATAGTCCCAAATATAAAAAACAACATAAAATCACTCCTTTATATCTTACCATAATGACAATTCAGAAGAAACCGAATATATCCCAATAGATTCGGTTTTACCTTTAAGCTGAACCTTTCCCACAAAATCTATCTTATAATTGCCTTGAAGCTTATTCTTTGTTTTCTCAGAAATTAAAATCTTAGTTTTGTACATTTTATTGAGGGGTTCAATTCTTGCAGCAGTATTTACTACATCTCCTATAGCAGTATATTCAACTCTATTTGCAGAACCTACGTTTCCAACAATAGATTCTCCTGAATTTATTCCTATCCCGATTTCCAAAGGAGGTTTTCCTTTTAATATTTCTTTCTGATTAAGAGAATAAATTCGATTTTGCATTTCAATTGCGCAAGAAACTGCTTTATCTGCGTGCCCAGGATTAAATATAGGCACACCAAAAAGAGCCATTATTCCATCTCCTAAGTATTTGTCCACCATCCCCCCATAACTAAAGATCGCTTCAGACATTTCTTCAAAATAAATATTAAGAACCTCAACAATACTCTCCGGACTCTCCATCTCAGCCCTCGGGGTAAAATCTCTTAAATCACAAAATAAAACGCTAATTTCTTGACGCTTTCCTTCAAGATTCAGGTAGGGGAGCTTCACTATTTGATTTACAACTTCTTTAGAAACATATCTTGAAAAAAGATCCTTAATCCATTTCTTTTCTTCTTCCTCAAAATAAACTTTAGATAAAAGACCTGTAAAGAAAGCGAGGGTTATTCCTATAACAGGTCTTGACATCTCATAAGAAACAAAATAAGTCATATACATCAAAATCGTGAAAAGTAAATAACCTCCAATTATTATAAGAGTAATTATAGGGGAAATATATGGAGAAGTCTTATTTGTAATAAATAAAGTAAGAGAAATTAAAACAATAGAGATTAAAAATATAATGCGTTTTGAAGCTATTGTTATTGGTTTAGAAAATAAAAGATTGTGGATAACATTGGCATGGCATTCAACCCCTGGAAGTTTTGCTCCAAATGGAGTCTGAGAATAATCATATAGTTCAGGAAGAGAAGAACCAAAAAGAACTATCTTCTTTTTAAACAAAGTATCAGGAACTTCCTTCTTTATCACATCAACAAAAGAAACATACTTAAAAGTATTAATATCTCCTTGATATTTTATCCTCAAAAAAACCCCTTCTTCTAAATTTATCTCCCTCCCAAGGATTTTTAGTTTTCCATCCTTAAATTCCCAATTTTTTACAGCCATCCCTACTATAGCAAAAGAAAAAGAAGGGAGAGTCTTTCCTTTATAATTAAAAAATAAGGGTTCTCTTCTCCTAACTCCATCAGAATCAAAAACATCATTAACCAAACCTATTTTTGCACCTGCATTTAGGTATTCAGGGACAGGAATAACTATTCCCGGGAAAGTAAGTTCTTTCTTCTTAGGAGGCTCTATTCCTAAATAATAGTTATTTAAAGAAACTTGAGGATTATCTGAAAAATCCTCTGTAAGATAAGAAGCAAGAACTACTCTCTTTGCTTTACTTATTGAAGAAGCTACATAAGAATCAAAGGAGAAAGAAGAAAGTAATTTTTCAAGTTTAGCTTTTATTTCTAAGGAATCTCCAGAAAATAATTTCTGGTTTTCTCTTTTTAGATGTAAAAGATAAACTTCCTTAGTGAAATCGTTTATTGAATCAGGACTTGAAAAAACTATATCAATACCTATCACATAGGGATTCTGAATGCTAACTGTTTCTATTGCTTTCCCAAAGTAATATCTTGGCCAATTATGATATCTTCCAAGTTCTTTAATGCTTTTTTCATCTATATCCACAATAATTATTTCATTTAGCTTTCTTTCAAAATCCATCTCAAAAAATTCTCTCTTATCATACAAAAATCTCTCAAAAGGTAAATAAATCTGAGGCCTTATTTCCAAAATTACAAATAAAATGAAAATTATTATAAGAGAAAAAAGAACCAAAACACCATTTTTACTCATACATAAAAAATTAAAAATAAAATGGAATAAAGTCAAGAGTCCATTTTTAAAAAAGAAATACTTGACAAAGTAAAGGTTTTTCGTATTATTATTTAAACTTATTGGGGCCGTAGTTCAGTCTGGTTAGAACGCTGGCCTGTCAAGCCAGAGGTCGCGAGTTCAAATCTCGTCGGTCCCGTTTTTTATTTAGGGAGGTAAATTATGAAAGTAAAATTAACTATATGGATAATATTTATAATTTTCATCATAATCTTCATTTTAGGGAATACAGAATCAATGGATATTGTATTCATAAAAAGATTCCAAGCGCCAAAGATCGTTGTAATCCTTGTAAGTCTTGCAATTGGTTTTATTGGAGGATTGTTAATGGGCGGAAGAAGGAAGAAAGAAAAAACTCAAAGAGAAAAAATAAGTTCCTAATATTTAGGTTATTTTTATCCATTGACAACTATTCCTTATTATCTAAATTATTGATATGAAAGTATCTTTCTCTACTTTAGGTTGTAAAATTAACCAATTTTACACAAATTGCCTGAAACAAAAACACATTGAAGAAGGCAATGAGGTGGTTTCTCTCAGTGAAAACCCTGATATTGCTTACATAAACACCTGCATTGTGACAGCAAGAGCTGGTTCTGAAAGTAGAAAGCTTTATAGAAAAGCTAAAAAATATGCAAAAGAAGTAAGAATTCTTGGTTGTCAAGCAAAACTATTCCCCCAAGAATTTGAAGAGAAATGTTGGATTGAGGATAAGGAGATTGTAAGTAAATTATATACTCCTATTGGTTCAAGAACGAGACCATATCTACCAATTCAATTCGGCTGTAACAATTTTTGTAGCTACTGCATTGTTCCTTATGCAAGAGGCAAAAGCTACTCTTTGCCAGAGAATATAATAATCAAAAATATAGAAAATTTGATAGAAAAAGGTTATAAAGAAGTTGTCATAACTGGAATCCATATTGGAAATTATCAATATCAAAGTAAAGGCCTTAAGGAGTTAGTTGAAGAACTTTTAAAATTTGACATAAGAATCCGCTTAACTTCTATAATGCCTAATTGTATTACAGAAGATTTCATAGAACTTTTCAAAAACAAAAATCTAATGCCGCATCTCCATCTTTCCCAGCAATCTGGAAGCGATAAGATTCTTAAAAGAATGCACCGAAAATACACAAGAGAAAAAACATTATGGATAGCAGAAAAAATAAGAGAAATAAGAGAAGATACGTGTTTAGCCGGAGACTTTATTGTAGGGTTCCCTGGAGAGGAAGAAAAAGATTTCTTAGACACCATAAATCTTATAAAAGAAGCAAATTTTAACCACTTACACATTTTCAGATATTCAGAAAGACCATACACATTAGGAAGCCTATATCCAGATAGAGTTAAAGAATTTATAAGAAAAGAAAGAGCTTATAAGTTAAAGAAACTGGGAGAATCTCAAAAACTTAAATTTCTAAAAGAGAACCTCGGAAAAACATTTGAGGTAATAATTGAAGGGGAAAGCTCGTTAGAGAAAAACTGGCTTTTGGGGGTTACTCCAAATTATATAAAAATTCATTTTCCTAAAAAAGAAAAAAAAGAGGGAATTATTTCTGTAAGAATCTCTGATATTAAGGAAGGTTTGGTTTATGGAGAAGTCAAAGAATAAATTTTATATCCGCACTTATGGTTGTCAAATGAATAAATACGACTCTGAAATTATTAGGAGCCTTCTCCAAAAAGAGAATTTTGAAGAAGTTTCTAAAATTGAAGAGGCCGACTACATTTTCTTTAATACATGTGCGGTAAGAGAAAATGCTGAAAAAAGAGTCCTTGGAAGATTAGACTCTTTAATAGGGCTTAAAAAGAAAAAACCAGAAGTGATCGTCTCAGTTCTCGGTTGTGTAGCAAAACACAACAAAACTCTTTTTACGCATCCAGTAGTAGATTTTATAGCCCCTCCAGACTCTTATCGTGAGTTAATAAATACTATTAAAGCAAAAAATAAAAAAATAATTCCAGAAAATCCAGATGAGCAGTATTCAGAAATCTTACCATCCCCTTTTAAAACAAGTGCATATATCTCTATAACAAGAGGGTGCAATCATTTTTGCTCATACTGCATTGTTCCTTACCTCCGTAACAAATTAAGAAGTCGGCCTCCTGAAGACATCCTTAAAGAGGCTGAAAAACTTGTCTCTGAAGGAACAAAGGAAATTACTCTTCTTGGTCAAAATGTGAATGCATATTATTACAAAGGAGTGGATTTCCCACAGATTTTAAAAATGGTAAGTAAAATTAAAGATTTAAAATTATTAAGTTTCCTCACCTCTCACCCGGCGGATTTACCAAAAAATTTATTTGAAGTTATGGCAGAATCTCAAAAAATAGCAAAATACCTCCATCTCCCTCTTCAATCGGGATCCGATAAAATATTATCAAAAATGAGACGAAGATATAAAATTAATGATTATATAAATATAATAAATAAAGCAAGAAGCCTTCTTCCTGAACTCTCCCTTACAACAGACATAATTGTTGGATTTCCAGGAGAGTTAGAAGAAGACTACAAAAAAACTTTAGATGCGGTTAAAAGGATTCGTTTTGACTATGCATATATGTTCGCCTATTCTAAAAGAGAAGGGACCCTCGCATCTCTGTTTCCTCTTGAAGTAAAAGATTCTATAAAAAAAGAACGCCTAAGAATTTTAATAGAAACACAAAATAAAATCACTCTTGAGAAGACAAGAGAACTTTTAGGGAAGGAACTACAGGTTCTCACAATAGAAAACGGGAAAAAGAATGGACAGAAAATTGGAAAAACTAAAAATGGGAGAATAGTAATTCTTCCAGGGGTTGCAAAAATCGGTTTTGAATATATCATCAAAATAGATAAGATTAATGGGTGGGTTCCAATCGGGGAAATAAAAAAGGAGGTAAATTAATGAGTTTAATAATATCTTTAATCTTAGGAATAATTCTAATTCTTGGAATAATAATAGGAACACAAAATGGAGATACCCTTGTTACTTTCTATTTACTTAAATGGAAATTTGAGGATATGCCCCTTATTTTACTCATATTAGAATCACTTCTCATTGGATGTCTTCTCACCATCATTTTATCAGGAATTAGCACTATAAAAATGAAGTTACAGTTGAGGGAAATTCTCAAAGAGAACAAGAACTTAAAGAAAGAAATTAAAGCTCTTAAGGATCTTCCCCTTGAAGAAGAAACCGAAGAACCAAAAAAGAAGGAAGAAAAGAAAGAAAGAAGAAAGAAAGAGAAAAAAGAAGAGGAAGGAGAAATTTTAGCATGAATCTTCTTTTATATGTAATAATTCTATTTATAATTATTTGGTTAGGTTTAGCATTTTTCTTTTCTACTCCCAGCAAAATTAAAAATTCCAAATATTACAATATTTACCTAAAAGCTCTGGAAACAATAATTGAAGGAAAAAAAGACAAAGCGATTAAATTGTTTAGGGAGGTAATAGAAACCGAACCTTCTAATATTGAAAGTTATCTCTATATCGGAAATATCTTAAGGGAAAAAGGAGAGGTAAAAAAAGCGATAAAAATACATCGAAATCTTTCAGTAAATCCATTATTAACTAAAGAACAGAAAAGAAAACTAAACGAGGCTTTAGCTTGGGATTATATAGAAAGTAAAGAATGGGAAAAAGCATTACCTTTACTGGAAGTTATCTACACCAAAGAACCTAAAAATTTAGAGATAGCAAATAATTTGTTAAAAACTTATGAAAAATTAGAAAAATGGGATAAAGCTCTGAACATTGCGGAAAAGATCTTCGATGCAAAAAAATTTGCAAATTATGCGACTTACCTCGCCGAGGTAATTTTCCAAACTGACCCTAAAAAAGCATTGAAGCTCCTCTCCATTGGAGAAAGAGAAGAAATCTCTTACGCTTATTATCTTCATGGCAAACTTTTAATTAAAGATGGAGCTAAAGGAGAAGGTGCCGAATATGTAAAAAGAGGCATAGCTCTTGAACCGACGAAATCATTTCTATATTTACCTTTGCTTGAGGAATATATGTTTAACGAAGGAAAATTCAGCACCTTAGAGCCCTATCTTAAAAACAAGTTTGAAGAGAACCCGGAAAATATAAATATATTTATTTCTTATCTATCAATTTTAAAAAGAAAAGGTAAATTGGAAAAAGCAAAAGAAATTCTTGAAAACTCAATAAAGAATTTCAATCTGGAGGATCCTACAACTCTTCTCCTTTTAACTATGATCTCTGATGAAATAAAAGATGAAACAATGAAAACAAAATGCCTTATGAAAATAAAAGAGAGGATAGAAAAAAATATCTATAGATGTTCAGAATGCAATAGCGAGATAAAAGAATTCACTTGGAAATGCCCTTCTTGTGATTCCTTCGGTTCTCTCCGACCTACCATATGTTGAAGATTATGGGTACTTATCTTTTATTAGCTCTTATAATAAACTCTACTTCAACAAAAGAAAAGTTTAAAAAAGCTTCACAAATGAGAGATCCTCTTAAAGCAAGCGAATATTACAGAGAGATAATAAAAGAAGATCCAAAAAGCCCTTATGCAGATTCTTCTCTATTTAGAATTGGAATGCTCTATTACATTCTAAACGACTTCGAAAGAGCCTCTGAACATTTAGAGTTGATTTTCAAAAAAGGAGAAAGTTCTCCTCTTTATCAGAAAGCTTGTTACTGGTTGAGTTTTTGTTATAAAAATAAAGGAGATACAGTAAAAGCGAGAAAAATAAAAAAGCTATTACCAAAGGAAAGTTTTGAAGATGAAGAAGAAATTTTAAAAAATAAAGAAGAAGGAAAAGAGGTTTTCCCTCAAGGTTTCTACACTGTCCAGCTTGGAGCTTATGAAGATAAAAAATGGTTAGAATACTTTATAGAAAAACTTAAAGAAAAAGAAGTAGAGTATTTTATAAAAGAAATAAGTGGATACTCAAAAATTTATTCAGGAAAATTCGAAACCAAAGAGGAAGCAGAAAAATATCTTGAAACCCTAAAAAATAAAGGATTTTACGGTTTTGTAAGTTTTGACACCAATCCTTAAACAATATCTCGAAATAAAAGAAAAATATAAAGATTCAATACTCCTATTTCACATGGGAGACTTCTACGAAACTTTCTACGAAGACGCAAAAATTACCTCAAAAATCTTAAATATTACATTAACATCCAAACCTATGGGCAAAAACATAAGAGTTCCTCTTGCTGGCATACCAATAAAAGCAGCTGACTCTTACATTGAAAAACTTGTCCGCTCCGGTAAGAAAGTTGCAATCTGTGAACAAGTGGAGGATCCAAAACTAACAAAGGGAATCGTTAAAAGAGAAGTTGTAGAAGTAATTACTTCAGGAACAATAATGACACCTTCTTTATTAAAAGACTCTGACAACAATTATTTAGTTTCTATTATAAAATCTGGAGAAATTTACGGAATCGCTTTTTCTGACATCTCAACTGGAGAATTCCAAGCAGGTGAAATAAAAAATCTTATTGATGAATTAAATCGCCTTTCTCCAAAAGAAATTATAATTCCAGAAGAGGGAGTCCCTATTGAACTTTCAACTCAGATCCCTATTTCAAAAGTTGAACCTTATAAGTTTACCCCTGAATTCGCTCTCAAGTTAATAAAAGAACACTTTGGAATTTTAAGTATTGAAGCTTTTGGACTCTCGGAAAGATCTCCTGCAGTAGGTGCAATAGGAGCTTTACTCTCTTATATAAAAGAAAATCAAAAAACGCTCTTAAAACATATAAAGAAAATCTCTCGTTTTAATCCAGAAAAAGGAATGTTCCTTGATGGAGCAACCATCAGAAATCTTGAACTCATAACAAAAATCAATGGAGAAGTAAAAGGCTCTCTTTTAGATACAATAAATAAAACAATTACCTCAATGGGAAATAGGCTACTAAAAAAATGGCTTTTATTCCCTTCAATAGATATAACAGAAATAGAAGATCGATTAAACGGGATAGAAGAACTTCTTTATAAGACAAATATTTTAAGAAAGGCGAGAGAAAAATTAAAGGAAATTTATGATATTGAAAGAATAACGGGTCGTGTGTCTACAAAAAGAGCAACACCAAGAGATTTAATTTCTCTAAAAATATCTTTAAAAAGAGCAGAGGAACTAAAGAAAATAATTTCAAATTTAAGCTCACCAATCTTTAAAGAAGTAGAAAAGAAAATCCCCGATTTAAAAAATATAACAGCACTAATTGATAAAGCAATTGTAGAAGACCCTCCCGCGAAGATAAATTCTACAGGAATTTTTAAAAAAGGATATAATTCTGAATTAGATGAAATAAGGGACTTCGCTTTCAAAGGGAAAGACTGGATCCTGAAATATGAAGAAGAAGAAAAAAGAAAAACAGGGATTGATAAATTAAGAGTAGGATATAACTCGGTGTTTGGTTATTATATAGAAATAACAAAAGCAAAACTTAAAGGGGTTCCTCCAAATTATATAAAGAAGCAAACTCTCACAAACTGTGAAAGATTTATAACAGAGGAATTAAAAGAATTTGAATCAAAAATTCTACTTGCAGAAGAAAGACAAAACGAAATTGAAAAAAAGCTCTTTGAAGATTTATTAGAAAATTTACAAAGTTACATAAGTGAGTTTGAAGCAACAGCTTCTGCTATTTCCGTAATTGATGTATTAGGAGGTCTTGCTGAGCTTGCAATTACAAATAACTATTCCAGGCCCAAAATTTCATTAAATAAAGGAATAAAAATTATAGAGGGAAGACACCCTGTCATTGAAAAAATCTTAAAAGAAGGAGAATTCATCCCAAATGATATCAATTTAAACGAAGAGGAAAGGATAATAGTTCTAACTGGCCCAAATATGGCTGGGAAATCAACCTATTTAAGACAAATTGCTCTAATAACTATAATGGCTCAAATAGGATCTTTTGTCCCAGCCAAAGAAGCTCATTTAGGAATAGTGGATAGCATCTTTACCCGTATCGGAGCTTCTGATGACCTTACTAGAGGAGTTTCAACATTCCTTGCAGAAATGAATGAGACAGCGAATATTCTAAACAATGTAACAAATAGGAGCCTTGTAATCCTTGATGAGATTGGACGGGGCACAAGCACTTATGATGGACTCTCGATTGCTTGGGCTGTAATAGAATATCTAAATTCCATTCCCGAAAAGCCCCTTGTTCTTTTTGCAACTCATTACCATGAATTGACAGAGTTAGAAGAATATTACAAAACAATTGTAAATTACAATGTCTCTGTGAAAGAAACTGAGGATGAAATAATCTTCTTAAGAGAAGTTAAAAAAGGTTCATCAGACAGAAGCTATGGAATTGAAGTTGCAAAACTGGCTGGTCTTCCTGAGAATGTAATAATCAGAGCAAAAGAACTTCTAAAAGACTTAAGAGAAGATGATCGAATTAAAAGAAAACATCCACCAAAGGTAAGACAAAAATCTCTTTTTCAACCCGAAAATATTATTTTAAATAAGATTAAATCCTTAAATCCAGATAATATAACTCCTAAAGAAGCACATAACATCCTATATAAATTGAAAGAAGAAATAGAAGAATATAAAACAGACTTATCTTAACCTATAAGATAAAGAAACCCTGTGAGATATCAACAAATCTGAGTGTAAACTGAGAGCATAATTAACATTAAATTCTTTCTTCATAACTCCACACCCAAGGGTTAATTGATCGTTAAAAAAACCTCCTCTAATCTTTAACCAATCATTCAAGCCAATCTCAATTCCTAAATTATGATTAACTCCAAAATCGTCCTTTAATAAATCAACCTCAAAAAGAATTGGCATTCTACCTACTTTTCTTTTAAACCCCATTCCTAAAAGAAAAGAAGGTTCAATATATTCTGTTCTCCCATCCCAGAATAAAGGTGAGGTAAAAATGTCTCTTATCACACCACCAATTGAGTAATTTTCCATTTCGTATATAATACCAACATCTACACCTGCACCCACTGCAAGAGCATTTTGGATCTTTTTATAAATAAACTTAACCCCCATTCCCACAGAAAAATTTCCTATCCATCTCGCATATGTAGCTAAGAGAGCACTTTCCCGCGAAAAAAAACTACTTTTTAGACCATCATAAAATTCTTCTCCTTCCTCAGGATAACCACTCTCATTTTCATCATTCCAGGCATTCCTCGTATCGTAGATATCTCCTACAGAATGCAAGATAAAATGAATCCCGAATCCATAATCAATTTGATTTAAACTCAATCCTCCACTTATAAAATTTGCCAAATCTCCAAAGAGCTTTGAACCATTCAAATAAAGAATGGGGTCCATTATCAGAGAAGAAGCAGGATTTTTATACCCCGTGGTTGGATAAACTACCCCACTTCCTCCTCTTCCCCAGCTTTCCGCGTCTATTCCAACAAGGAAAAACTCTCCTTCAAAAACAGAAAAAAGAAGGAAAAAAATCATTCTTCTTCCTTTTCTTCCACCTTTCTCTGGGCAATTATTTCCTTTGCTATCTCTTCTGGAACTCTTTCATAAAAGGCAAATTCGGCAGAATAAGTTCCTGTTCCCTGAGTAAGAGAACGTAACTTGGAAGAATATTTAAACATCTCCTTTTCTGGAACATAAGCTTTTATAACCTTAAACTTTCCCATAGCATCAACACCTAAAATCTTTCCTCTCTTTGCATTTAAATCTCCCATAACATCTCCTGTGTATTCATCAGTAATTACCACTTCCACCTTAAGAATAGGTTCTAAAAGAAAAGGAGATGCTTTCAAGATTCCATCTTTCAAAGCCATAGAACCTGCTCTTTTGAAAGCATTATCCGAGGAATCAACAGGGTGATATGAACCATCATAAACAATAACTTTGCAATCAATAATAGGATAGCCTGCAAGAGCTCCAGAATTTAAAGCCTCCCTTACCCCGGTTTCTACCGCTGGAATATATTTACTCGGAATATTACCTCCTTTTATTTGATCTTCAAATTCTATTCCTGCTCCTCTTGGAAGAGGCTCAATGCGTAAGAATACTTCCCCATATTGTCCTCTTCCACCGGTTTGCTTTTTGAACTTTGCATGCCCCTCTGCTTTCTTCTGAACTGTCTCCCTATAATGAATTCCAGGCATAGTTTCTATAAACTTCACGTCAAAATTTTCTTCCAACCAAGATCTTATAAACTGCATATGTTGTTCACCCATTGTCTCTAAGATAAGCTGTTTGGTTTCCACATCAAAATTATAGTTAAATGTAGGATCAGATTTTTTCATCTTTGAAAGAGCCTTAGATATTTTATCATTATCCTTCTCTGTTTCGCCTTCAATAGCCACTTTAGCAACAGGATGTGGAAACTCAGGCCTCTGGAGAACAACCAAATTAGAAGGATCAGACAAAGTATCTCCTGTAGAAGTATTCTTTAACTTTACAAGAGCACCTATTGCTCCAGTAGGAAGTTCTTCCACTACCTTCTTTTCTCCTCCTTTTAAAACAAAAATCTGATTTATTTTTTCTTCAGTGTTTGTTGAAGTATTAATAAGTGTATCTCCAACAGAAATTTTTCCTCTCCAAACTTTTATAAGACTCAACTCTCCCATATGAGGTTCAAATTCGGTTTTAAAAGAGAAAGCAACTGTTGGTCCATCAATTGATTCAATACCAGAGGGAAGTTTAGCCTCCTTTGGAGAAGGAAATATATTTTTAATATAGTGAAGTAGAGAATCTATACCCAAAAGAGATACAGAATCCCCAGCTATTAAAGGAAAGATTTCTCCAGAAATAAATCCTTTACGTAACCCTTCTCTTAACTCTTCATCAGTGATCTCTTTCTCTTCTACAAATTTCTCCATAAGTCCCTCATCAATTTCTGCAAGAGATTCAGTCATTAAATTTCTATACTCTTTAATTTCGCCTTCAGACTCCTTAGGAATTTCCATTTCACCATTAGAAGAATATCCTTTCATTTTTAATACATCGACAACACCAATCACTTTATTTCCTTTCATGAAAGGTACAACAAGTGGTATCACTCCACTTCTAACTTCCCCTTTTATTTCTTCCATTATTCGTTTGAACTCTACCCCTTCTTTCTCTACTTTACTAATATAGAATAATCTTGGAATCCCTCTTTTCTCACTAAACTCATTTACCTTCCCCGTCATAAAACCAAAACCAGAAACTCCATCAACCACTATTATTACCGCATCAGAAACACTTAAGCCAGCTATCATATCTCCTTGAAAGTCAAGATATCCCGGTGTATCTATAAGATCAACATCAATTCCATCGTAATTAAAAGTAACAACAGAAAGGTTAACCGAATATTTTCTTTCCCTTTCATATTTCAAATAGTCAAAAATAGACGTTCCATTTTCAATAGAGCCCAACCTAGTGGTTACTTTTGCCTTATAAAGGATTGCTTCACCTAAGGAAGTTTTCCCTGCATTAGCATGTCCTGCAATGCATATATTTCTTCTATTCATTCCATCTCCTCCTTTTCAGAAATCTTAACCATTTATTTTTTCTTCACTTTTATAAGACCAGATTGAACTAAACCATAAAGAACTTTCGCAAGATCAAAAGTTTTCATTCCAAGCTCTTCTGCAATTTCTCTTATAGTTTTTTCTCCATCTATTATAGAAAGAGCCTTCCATTCTAAGGGTCTAAGTTCAATATCAGTAACTTCTGGCTCTTCTTCAAAATCCACCACAACCTCCTCAGAAGGTATTACATCCTCCATCTTCTTCCACTCATCTATCTGTCTTGCTGCTTCAAGAATCACACTATTAATAGGAAGATCAATCGTAACTTTATCCGTTCTTTCCTCCGGGATGAACTCAAAAGTCCCAGAATCCCAGGTAAGGAATACATTTATCGCATCAGTTCCTACGTACTTGCCAGTCTCTGCGTGTTTAATATTCCCTTTCTCAAAATAAATTACCCCATTCCCATTTTTCCCTTTAATATACAAAGCTCCATCCTTATTTCCCATCTGAATAAATTGGAATATGTCATTTAATTCAAATTCCTTAAAATCTCCTCTAATAGCCATTTATTCCTCTATAAATATTCCCATCTTTGAAAACTTCTCAATCCTTTTCTCTATCAACTCTTCTTTTGGAATATCTTTCAATTCTTCATAAGATTTAAGTATTATTTCTCCAACTAAACGAGCAGCTTCCTCGTGGTTACTATGAGCCCCACCTTCTGGCTCCTTTATTATTCCATCAATAACACCAAATTCTTTAAGATCCTCTGCCGTGATCTTTAGCAGCTCCGCAGCTTCTCTTTTATGTTCCTGATCTCTAAAGATAATCGAAGCACATCCTTCTGGAGAAATCACAGAATAAACAGCAAATTCTTGCATATATATTCTATCTCCTATTCCAATAGCTAAAGCGCCGCCACTCCCTCCTTCTCCTGTTATTATCACGATTATAGGAACAGGAATAACAGCGATTTCCTTTATATTTTCTGCTATAGCCAAAGCTTGCCCTCTTTCTTCTGCTCCAATCCCAGGATAGGCCCCTGCTGTATCAACAAAACAAACTATTGGTAGATTAAACTTTCCTCCCATTTTCATCACCCTAAGAGCTTTTCTATAACCCTCAGGATGAGCACTCCCAAAATTCCGTTTAATTTTTTCCGATGTAGTTCTTCCTTTTTCGTGCCCAACAATAACAAAAGAGATGTCTCCTAACTTACCTAACCCTGTGATAATTGCAAGGTCATCCGCATACCTTCTATCTCCATGAAGCTCTATCCAATCTTTAAATAGATACTTCACATAATCACTAGTGTATGGCCTATTGGGATGTCTAGCCATCTCCACTCTTTGCCAAGGAGTAAGAGAGGAAAATATCTCCCTTCTTAACTTAACAAGCTTTTCATTAAGTTTTCTTAAATCAGCTTCATACCTGCCATTTGTGCTCTCATTTAGAGCCCTCAACTCCTCTATTTTCTCCAATAATTCAGCTATAGGTTTTTCAAAATCTAAATACTTTATCATTATGTTCCTATAGAAATTGTAAAAATATGAGCCCCTTCAAAATCTTCTATTTGAGAAAGATAATAAGAATAATTTAAGGCTATCTTATTCCTAATTAATCCAAAACCAAAAGAACCTTTTTCCAACGGATTATTATACTTCTTCCCAAAACGAATCACAAAATAATCCCCAAATCTATATTCTCCTCCAAAAGTACATTGCAATTTTGTGTTCAAGGGTTTATTTAGAGAAGAACCAAAAGATAATGAACCAGTTTTTTTATTAAAACCAAGATGCCAAGTAAGGGGTAAACGAAACACTTTCTCAAAATTTTGGGGACCATATTTTGGTCCTAAGTGAAGAAAGGAAAAGTCCACTCTAAAAGGATTAATAGAAGAACTAAAATTATAACTCATTCCAAGATCAAAAGAATAAGTGAGATAAGAAACCTCAAAAATCCTTTCTCTAAGGGTTTTAATTGTCCCTCCCAAACTCCAATTTCCAAAACTTCTTGCATAAGAAAGCCCAAAAATAATATTTTCGGCGTAATAACTTGCAACTGAAACTCCTGGAGTTTTATCCTGAAGAGGTATTTCCCCAGAATAAAATCCTAAATAATAAAATCCAAACACTTCATTTTCTCTTTTAAGAGTAAAACCAACAAAATTTGCATTCATCTCGCAAAATAGAGGTCTATAACTAAAAGTAAAACAATATTTCGAGTTAACAGAAGTAAGCTCAGCAGGATTCAAAAGCAATGAAGAAATTCCTTTTTCTAAAGAATTACCTCCAGTCGCATTAATTCTAGCATCCATATCAAGCTGAAGAATCTCAAAACCTGTGGGACCACTCACACGGTTTAAACCATCCCAAAAATCTTTAATATCTCCAAGAGAATAAAATAAAAACAATAAAATAAACATCTCTTTACTCCTTTTAAGGGAGAGTAATAAAGTTTATGATATTGTCAAGCCTTATCACTAAAACTTCTTAACATTATCAATTGCCAATAATCAGTTTCTTTGCTATACTCCTTTCTGAAGTCCAGGAAGGAGCTACCAATCTAAAAGATGAAGAGTATCCAGCAAATCTATGAATTACAATATCCTTTGAAAAGTTACTCAAAAAGTCCTTAGCAACTTTAGCATAATCCTCGGGTCTCTCAAAAACTTTGATATTTCCCTTTTTAAACTCCTCAAAAAAGGGTGTGCCTTTTACAATGTAAAGATGATGAAGTTTTAACCCATCTATTCCTAATTTAGAAAGGATTCTTCCTGTTTCCATCATATCTTCTTTTGTCTCGCCAGGTAACCCAAGAATAACATGAGCAACAATCTCTAAGTTTTCACATCTTTTTAATAATTTCAAAGCTCTTATACTATCCATAGATGTATGTTTTCTTCCTATAAATTCAAGAGTCTTATCATGCATAGATTGAATTCCTAACTCAACAATTGTGTAATATCTTTTAGAAATCTCATCCAAAAGTTTTACAATTTCTTCATCAATACAATCAGGTCTTGTAGAGATAGAAATCCCAACAACCTCAGGATGGTTAAGGGCTTTAAAATATTTCTCCCTTAAAACATCCACCTTTGCATAAGTATTTGTATAAGACTGGAAATAAGCAATAAACTTTTTTACTCCTTTTTCCTTTAACCTCAAAATACCCTTCTCTAATTGTCTTTCTATTGAATCTTCCGGTTCAATATACTTAGCCCTTGAGCTTTCTTCATCACAAAAATAACACCCCCCTATCCCTTTTGTCCCATCTCTTGTTGGACAGGTAAAACCTCCATCAATACAAACTCGATAAACCTTCTCACCAAATTTCTCCTTCCAATATTTTCCAACAGTAATCATATTATAAAACTTCTTTTAAAACATTTACCACTCTTGGATCATAAACTGAGCCTGATTTCTCTTCTATTTTCTTAATAACTTCCTCTTTCCTAATCTTAGTTGAAAGCAACTCATCAACCTCATTAGCAACTCTCACAATTCTTGAGCCAATTGGTATAGCTTCTCCTTTTTGCCCATCAGGTTTTCCTGAACCATCAAAATTCTCGTAGAGATGTTCAAGAATATTTTTTGTTTTTCTTAAAAATTTCAAAGGACTGATTATTTCAGCACTAAGTAGTTCTGAATGAACTTCTCCTCTTACCACCTTCCCAAGATCATGAAGAAGAGCAGCAAATCTAATATTACTCATTTCACTTTTTGGCACCCCCAATCTATTTGCAATTTCCATAGAAAGCTTGCCAACTCTTTCACTATGAACTTTTAACTCTGGATTTGCCGACTCTTGAAATTTCACAAAAGAAAGAACAGCTTCAATGTAACTTGCCTTTAGAGAATCTGTTAACATACTAGTGTATAAACAAATAGAAATATTATTTGTTATAGTCTGAATAAGCTCCGGAGAAATCTCTTTCTCAGATTTCTTCAAGGCAAGAACTCCTAAAGTCTCACCCATATAAGACAACGGCGAACAAATAAAATCTTCTGTTTCCCAAGGCCCTTCATTATTTACCAGACCAAAAGGTTCCTCTCCTACCTTTATTTCTTTACCTAAAGATACTCCAACATCTCCCTTTACTGCATGGACAGAAAACCTATTATCCTTTGTATCTTTCAATATTAATACTACCCCAGCGGCTTTAGTTAACCTCAAAACAATTTCAGGAATTCTTTCAATTAAAAGAGCAAGGTCATTACAATCTAAAAGAGATTCTGAAAATTGATTAAGCAAAGAGAGTTCCTCCACTTTATCCCTTAACTTTTGATCGACAACCGACTTTGCTTCTCTCAATTCTTTATTTGCTTCTTCGAGAGCCAAATTAACCTCCGAAATCTCTGTTAACAATTTTTTCTTTTCCAATAATAGATATCTTCTCTCAAGAGCATTGTTTATTAGAGTTTGAAATTGTGCTCTTGAAGGTAATGGTTTCTGAATATAGTCATAAGCTTGTTCTCTAACCGCCTCAATAGCAGTCTCTATGGTAGCGTGAGCAGTCATAATTATAACTTGCACATCATTATCTTGCTCTTTTAAAGCACTTAAAACCTCTGTGCCTAAACGATCAGGTAATCTTATATCAAGAAGAACTACATCCGGGTTAAACTCGGAAGCAACTTTTAATCCTTCAGAAGCAGTATAAGCTTTTCTTACCTCATAAGAATTTTCACCTTCCGTCCCTATCTCAGAGAGAATTGACTCTATCACCTCCACTAAACTCTTCTCATCTTCTATTATAAGGATTTTACCATTCATTCTTCACTTTCTACAGGCAAAGTGATTCTGAAACAAGCTCCTTTCTCTTTATTAAAAGCAGTTATTGTTCCGTGGTGATTCTGAATTATCTGATTAACTATAGATAAACCTAGACCTATTCCTTTACTTTTAGTTGTAAAGAAAGGATCAAAAATCTTGGGCATAATTTCAGGAGGGATACCTCCTCCATCATCTTGAATCTCTATTATAATATTACTCTTCTCTCTTTCCATATTAATTTCAATACGCCCATCACTCCCTATAGCTTCTATTGCATTAAGAACCAAGTTATTTAAGACAGTAACAATCTTATCTCTATCTACCCAACAGAAAAGATTTCCCTTAAAATTCCTTTTAATATGAATATTCCTTTCTGCAATTTCTTCGCTAAACATCAAGAGGGTTTCTCCAACCAAACCTTTCAAATTAACCTTGGATTTTACAAGTTTCTTGTAAGAAGCATATAAACTCATATCATTTACTATTCGCTCAAGACGTTTAATCTCTTGTAAGATTATCTCCACAGTTTTCTGAGTAGCTTTATATTTCTCCCTATCTTTTTCTAAAAAAGTCAATAGAGATTCAATGCCTCCTTTAATGGAAGCAAGAGGATTTCTAATTTCATGAACCAATCCAGCAGCCATTTCTCCAAGAGCGGAAAGTCTATCTTTTATTCTAAGCTCCTCTTCCATTTTCTTTATTTCTGTTATATCTCTAAGAATAATTGATGCTCCAATGATTTCTCCTTTTTCATCAAAGATAGGTGCCGCACTAAAACCTATTGTTTTATCTCCAACTTCAACCACACTTCTTTCTATATTACGTCCCTTAAACAATTTCTTTAACAATCCAATATCTATATTTTCAAAAACATCTTTTATATTTTCAGATTCAATATCTCTTCCAAGAAGTTTTCTTGCCTCAGGATTTGCTTCAATTACTATTTTATCCTTATCAATTAAAATTAAACCTGTTGGCAAAGATTCCAAAAGCTTTGTTATATTATACTCCTTTAATTCTTTTTTATCCATTTCCACTTCTCTGCATTCTTTTAAATTTTTCAAGCGATTTATAATCTCCTATTACAAGCAAAATATCTCCTTCTATTATTTTCTCATCCGGAGAAGGAATCACTATAAGCTCTTCAGTCAGATCTTTAGTCTCTTCCTTTTGGACCTTTCTTTTTATAGCAACAAGATTTAAACCATATTTATTCCTAAGAGCAAGTTCTCTTGGAGTCTTATTAATAAACTGAATAGGGGTATCTGATTCCATTACTCCAATCCTATCATTCAACTGGAAGTAGTTTATTACAAAAGGATGAAGAAGTTGATCTACAAGTTTCTTAGCCATCTCTTCCTCTGGATAAATAACTCGATCTGCTCCTATCTTCTCAAGGATTTCTCCTTGAGATGGCGAAGAAGCCTTTGTTATAATCAAAGGAACCCCAAGTTCTTTTAAATGAAGAGTTGCAAGAAAAGAAGCTTCAAGATCCTCACCAATCGAAACAATAGCGACATCTGCAGAACCTACCCCTGCGTCCTCTAAAGGCTTCTTCTCCCTTACATCAGCTGTAATCACATCTATTGCAAACTCAGAAGCTAATTCAACTTTATCTTCGTCTTTATCAATTGCAGTAACCTGACAACCTCTTTTAAGAAGCTCTGAAACAACGGTAAGGCCAAAAGTTCCCAACCCTACAACTACAAAGTATTCCCTTCTTTCCCCTTTCTCAATCATCCTATCTGCACCCTCGCAGGAGGATACTGAAAACTCTCGCTTCTTCTTTCAAAAACCGCTGCAAGAAGCGAAAGTGGCCCTATCCTCCCTGTTAACATTGTTATAATAATTAAAATTTTTCCAAAATTCGTAAAATCATAGGATAGAGACAAATTTCCATTTTTTAAAGAACCCATAGATAACCCCACAGTTCCAAAGGCAGAAAATTCCTCAAAAACTATAGGTAAAAACCCCCTTTCTTTCACCAATTCTCTCTCGGTGAAACTTAAAATACTAATTATTATAGATATTAATATTAATGAAATAAGAAAAAGTGTCAATGCCTTATTAACTTGCTCCTCCGGAATTTGTCGTTTTTGAATATTTACAGATTTCATTCCTCTTATTTTAGAAATAAAAAAAACTAAAGTTATTGTAAATGTTGTTGTCTTAATTCCACCTCCTGTTCCTCCTGGAGAAGCTCCAATGAACATAAATAAAATTAATATCAATATGGTGGTAGGTAAGAGTTTATTCAAATCAAGGAGAGTAAATCCCGCCGTTCTTGGCGTTACTGCTGTAAAAAAAGAAATTACAATCTTAGAAATCATTTTATAAGGAGATATTGCATTTCCATATTCAAGGATAAATATTGAAAGAGTTCCAAATATAATAAGAAGCATTGTCATATAAAGAACAATCCTTGAATGCTCAGAAAGATATTTCTTCTCTCTTCTTAAAAAATCTATTATATCAATAATAACTATAAAACCAAGACCTCCAAAAATGAGTAAAAAAGCAGTAACCAGAGGAATTAATAAACTATTTGTAAAACCCATTAGATTATCAGAAAAAGAACTAAATCCAGCATTACAGAAAGCACTGACAGAGTGAAATATTGCATGAAGAATTCTATCGTCATTATTAACAAAACTCTTATTAAACCCTAAAAAGAAAAAGAAGGCTCCTATCATTTCAACAATAAAAGTTACAAGGACAACGGTTCTCAAAAATTTAAGAGTATTTCCTCTGCCAAAAAGAGCAAAACCTTGCTGAACAACAATATTTTGTCTTTTATCAGGTCTTATTGCAAATACAGTCATAAACAAACTAGCAATAGCCATATAACCCATCCCCCCTATCTGAATTAAAGAAAGAATCACTGCCTTACCGAAAAAAGTAAAATCTAGCGCTGTATCTTTAACAATTAAACCCGTAACACACATAGCAGAAGTAGAAGTAAATAAAGAATCTATAAAAGAAATATCTCTCCCAGCTATAGGTAGTCGTAATAAAATTGAACCAAACAATATAAAGAATAGATAAGTTAGTAATATTGACCTAAAAGGGGACCATTTAATCATTTCAAGAATTTACCTTTTTAAAAAAATAAAGTTCCTAAATTTGGTTCATTGAGCTTTCTTTTTTTTCCTAATAAGCTGGGGAGGAACACCTTTTGTAACAGTTGCTTTGGTTATCTTACAACTTTTAACGTCTCTCATATGAGGAAGCTTAAACATCACATCAAGCATCAATTCTTCTATTACCCCTCTTAAAGCCCTAGCCCCAGTTTTCATTTTCAAAGCTTTTTTTGAAATTTCGTTTAAAGCTGACCGAGTAAAGATTAAATCCACACCATCCCAATTTAAAAGTTGTCTGTACTGCTTTACAAGAGCATTATTTGGCTTACTAAGAATATCATTGAGTTCTGAAAGCGATAAATCATGAAAAGTAACAATTATAGGAAACCTCCCTACAAGTTCTGGGATAAAACCAAATTTCATAAGATCATGAGGTTCAATATGCTCCAATATCCTTCCATTACTTTCAACTTGGTTAAGATTTAAATTAGCCTTAAAACCAAGAGAATTGTATTGTAATCTATTTTTAATTATATTTTCAAGACCTTCAAAAGTTCCTCCTCCAATAAAAAGAATATTTTTTGTATTTATTCTTAAAAATTCCTGCTCAGGGTGTTTCCTTCCTCCTTGAGGAGGAACATTTACAATGGAGCCCTCTATCATTTTTAAGAGAGCCTGCTGAACTCCTTCTCCAGAAACGTCTCTTGTAATAGAAGGATTCTCTGACTTCCTTGCAATTTTATCAATTTCATCTATGTAAACAATGCCCTTTTCTGTCAATTCAATATCATAATCAGCTGCCTGAAGAAGTCTTACAAGAAGATTTTCAACATCTTCTCCCACATAACCTGCCTCTGTTAATGAAGTGGCATCGCAAAGAGCAAGGGGTAATTTCAAGAATCTAGCAAGAGTCTGAACCAAAAGCGTTTTGCCCACTCCTGTTGGACCAATTAGGAGAATATTAGATTTGTCCATCTCCACATCTTTCGCTTGATATTTAATTTTTTTGTAATGATTATAAACTGCCACAGAAATTATCTTCTTTGCTTTTTCTTGTCCTATCACATACTTATCAAGATATTCCTTTATTTCTAAGGGTTTAGGAATTTCAAAATCAATCTGTCTTGGAGAAAATTCTGGCTCTTTCTCTAAAAAATCTGCAAAAAACTCAACACAATCTTCACAGATATAACTCCCATTTTTTCCTGCAATAAGTCTTCCGGAATGTGTATAAGGGCGTCCACAGAACGAACAGAAAGCTCCTTTAAACTTTTCCTTCATCATTTGTCTTTATTTCCTTCCTGCTTTTAATGACTTCATCAATAAGTCCATATTCAAGAGCCTCCTCAGCAGTCATCCAGAAATCTCTATCAGTATCAGCTCTAATCTTTTTTAAAGGTTGATTTGTATGGTAAGAAAGAATAGCATTTAATCTTTCTCTAATCTTTACAATCTCACTTGCATGGATTTCAATATCAGAAGCTACTCCTTTCACACCTCCTGAAGGCTGGTGCAGAAGAATTCTTGAATTAGGAAGAGCATAACGTCTTCCTTTAGTTCCTCCTGTCAAAATTACTGCTGCAATAGAAGCTGAGATACCCACAGAAATTGTGGAGACTGGACATCTTATATATTGCATTGTATCATAAATAGCAAGTCCATCAGAAACACTACCTCCAAAACTATTTATATAAACTTGAATTTCTTTATCCGGACCTTTAGCTTCAAGAAACAATAGTTGAGCTATTACACTATTAGCTGTAGCCTGATCGATCTCTGAACCTATAAATACGATTCGATCCTGAAGAAGACGCGAATAAATATCGTAAGCTCTTTCCCCATGAGCTGTTTTTTCAATAACATAAGGAATTGTTAACTGACTTCGCACTTAGATTCCTCCTTTTTCGCTTTTTCAATAAGAAAATCCATAGTTTTTCTCCTCAAAATTGATTGTTTAACAAAACGAATAGCCTCCTCTCCATATTCCTCAAACTCATCTGATTCCGAAATTCTATCCATCCATTGGTCAAGCTCAGCTTCAGTAATTTCCATCTTCTCCTTAAGAGCTATTGAATCAAGAATAGACAACTTCTTTGCCATAACCTTAGCCTCTTCTTCAGATAATCCTTTTGAAAGATTTAGATTAAGAAGTCCGGGACTTACTTCAAAATCCCCCACTTTTTCGAGGACCTTATCTAAAATAACTTCCTCAAATTCATCTTCTTTATCTTTTCTCTTTCTCTCCTCCTGAATATTTCTCTTAAGGCTCTCTTTCAATTCTACCAGACTTCTAAACCCAAGGTCCTTAGCAAAATCATCGTTAAGTTCTGGTTTCACCTTCTCTTTAATTTCACAAATACAAATTCTCACATGTCTTTTTTTATTCTTAGAATCTTTTATTGGAAAATCTTCTGGAATCTCTACTTCCAATTCCTTCTCTCCATCAGAAACCTTTAAACCTAAAAGCTTTTTAGAAAAATCATCTTCTCTAACCTCAAAAGTATAATTTGAAAACTCCTCTTCTCCAAGTTTTAAATTGATTGTAACAATATCTCCCTTTCTAACTTCCCTTTCAACGGGTCTCAACTCACTATTTATTTCTCTTAACTTTTCTATTTCTCCTTTTATGTCAATTTCCTCATCATCTCCCTTTAATTCAATCTCCGAAAGGTCTAAAGAGAGTTCTGGAGGGACGTCTAAAGAAACCTCAAGATGAATCCCATCTTTATCTTCATCTACTTTCTTAATCATAGGAGGGCTATAGATAAAAGGTTCATATTTTTCAATAATCCCTACTATTTCTTCCTGAATAAGCTTTTGGAGCCCCTCGGCTTTTAAGTAATCTTTAAAACGAACCTTTATAAGCTCTGTTGGGGCTTTCCCTTTCCTAAAGCCAGGAATAGAAATCTCTTTCTTTAGCTCTTTTATTAATTTATCTATTTCTTCTTTTAACCTTTCTTCTTTAAAGGTTAAATTTACATTCTGCAAAAGATCTCTCCTTTTTCATAAAACAATGCGAGAGGGGGGATTTGAACCCCCACACTATTTCTATGGTTTAGTACTGGATCCTAAGTCCAGCGCGTCTACCAATTCCGCCACTCTCGCTTCTTGAAATCTTATATTAATTATATACAAATCTCCTAATATTGTCAACACCTAAAGCTTGCGAAAATAAAAATAAGAAATATTATAAAAATAATGAATATTGAAAAATATAGCTTTGGCAGAATAACAATAAATGGTAAAACCTACACAAAGGATGTAATTATTTTCCAGAATAAAGTGCTTTCTCCCTGGTGGAGAGAAGAGGGGCATAGTCTTTCTCTAAATGATCTAAAGGATGTTATAAATGCAAGTCCTGAGCTCATCATAATAGGAACAGGAGCTTATGGTGTATTGTCTCCAAAAGAAGAGACAATAAAAAAGCTTAAAGAAATGGGAATAGAAACTATAATAGCAAGAACAACTGAAGCCGTTAAAATCTATAATGAAACTTCTCCCACAAAAAAAGTGGTTGCTTGTCTACATCTAACTTGTTAGTATAACCCAAAGAGTTAAAATCCTTATTCTTAGATCTTATTCATAAAATCACAATAACGAATCCCTTTGGGGATTACAGCCATAAGGCTCAAATGCATTTAAATGACTTTCCAATAAATCGTTTTCTTCCGATATTCTCGCCCATTCTGAAGCATTAATATGAATATGAATATGGGTAGCCCCCTTTTCTTTTATACATTTATAAAAAGGGTGTTCTTCTGAAATAAGGCGTCCAAGATCTCCTTCTCCAATATAAATTGGGATCCAATCACCAGAAGTATTTTTCCTCGCAAAAATATAATTTCCAAACTCTCCTATTTTAAAACTAATAGGTAGAGAATAAACATTGTATAAATAACGTTGCCCACTTCCACCAGTCCATTCATAAGTTTCTCCCTCATTCATATTTACCTCCTATTCTCTTTTGGTAAGAATCTCATACATTTTTAAAAGAGATAATAGCCAACAAACCAAAGATTCAGAACCCTCATTTTTATTAACCCCATCAGGAGTAAGTCCATCTTTACATCCGCCTGTTTCTGGTTTATAAAGACTTTCTCCAATTATATTTTCTCCAAGAAACCATTTAAAGGCCCAAAATGCTCTATTTAGAAAATATTTATCCCCTGTGGAAAGATATGCTTCATAACAAGCATCTATAATTGCAGGAATCTCTACAGGTTGCTGATCAAACTTTGCTCTTCCTTCATTTCTTTTAAACCAACCTTTATTCCCAATTAAAGAAAGAAAACCGGTCTTTTCATCGGTTTGAACTTCAATTAACCATTTCAACGTTTTTAGACCCCAATCTTTCATCTCTTCATTTTTAAAAATTCTTCCTGCTTCTAACAAAACTTGGGGAAAACGAGCATTTTCATATGAAACAATATCTTCTAACCATATCCAATCTGAAGAAGAATTCTCTTTAAACATATTAAGAATTCTATTTGCCAGTGTGTAACCAAGATCCTTTATTTCGCTTTCATTGGGGAATTTCTCAAGATATTTCGTAATTCCAAGAACAGAAAAAGCCCAAGCTCTTGGAGAAGAAAATTGAGAAACTCTATTCAAACAATTATGGAAAAGCTCAACCGCAAGATGTCCCATTTCCTCTGTAGGAGGATTATTAATCACTGTGCCAAAAGTCCATATTAACCTTCCATGACAATCTTCTGAAGTATCCAAATCCTTCCACCTTCTATCAAAACTCAAAAAAACCCTCACCTTACCCTTACTATGATCATAGGCATCCGCTAAAAAAGAAAGATATTTGGTAAGCATGGGAAGGATAAAATCATATTTAAAAACACTCCAAACTTTTAAAGCAACAATTGCTGCTCTTGCATTATCATCCGTTGTATATCCATACCGCCTATCAGGAATTGAATACTTAGAATGTTGAAAAATCCCAGTATCATCAGTGAGAACTTTAAGATAATCCAAATTAAGCTTAGGCAAATCTTCCGTCTTTAAAAATAACCCTTCTTCTCTAACTTGCTCTTTCTTTTCTAATATCACCGGCTTTATTCTCTCTGATTCTCTAACAAAAGACTCAAGATAAGAAGAAGCAACTTTTGGCCATATAAAATTTCTCCCATACTCATAGGCTTTTCTTCTTAACTCATTTCTTTTTCTCTCATTTCTTATCAATTCCTTTATAGCTTCTGCCATAGCCCTAGCATTTCCAAAGGGAACAATAAACCCACGTCCATCCCCAAGAAGTTCTTGAGCATGCCAATAAGGCGTAGAAATAACAGCTCTCCCTGAAGCAACCGCATAAGAAAGAGTTCCTGAAGAGATTTGTTCTTCTGAAATATAAGGTGTAATATACAAATCTGCCATCATTAAGTATTTATTTAATTCCTTAAAAGGAACAAAACGGTTATGAAAAATCACATTTTCTTCTAATTTTTTTTCTTCTATAATATTATTTAAAAATTCTCTATATTTTTCTCCAGAACTAATTCTTACATTTGGATGGGTTTCTCCTAAAACAAGATAAACAACATTAGGATACTCTTTCACCACCTGAGAAAGAGCTTCAATAACTAACTCTATTCCCTTATTTGGGCTAATTAAGCCATAGGTCAGAATTACAAATTTTCCTTCTAGATGAAACTCTTTTTTATAATGAAGAGTATCTTCAACAAAAGGTATATCAGGAACCCCATGGTGTATCTTCTTTATTTTAGAAATTGGAACCCCATAAATTCTCTGAAGCAATTCAAAACCTTTATCAGCTAGAACAATCACCTCTTTAGAAACCTTACAAATTTCCTTTAATATTCGTTTCTGATTTCTTGTAGGCTTTGTGAGAATTGTATGCAAAGTTGCAATCACAGGCTTTTTTAAATTTTTAATAAGTAAAAGGATCCACTCCCCATCCGGCCCTCCATAGATTCCAAATTCATGCTGAATAGAAACGATATCTACCTTTGATAAATTCAAATAATCAGCAGCCAAAAGATAATCTCTTTTATTCTTTATACGAATCTCAAAACTCACTTCAGGGCCATAATTATATAATCTTTCAGAATTGCTTAAAGCTATCACTTCTAAATTCCTATTTCCACTAATAGGAAGCTCATATAAATTAGAGATTGCCTCTACAAGGCTATTTGTAAAAGTAGCTATACCACATTCAATAGGAGGGTATGTTGAAACAAATGCAATCCGAAAATCCTTTATTTTTTCTTTAACTCCATCCATTTTCAAAATCCCTTAAACAAAAATATATAAAATATGCATTAAGTCAATAACAATTTTTATATTTTCAAGTTAAAAACTTGGTTAAATCAAAAGGACTTTTTAATAACCCCAAAAGAATTAACAAAAAGTAATATTTAAGTATTTAATTACCAAGCTCTTACATTAATCTCATTAAAATAAAGTATAAATAAAAGGTGCCAAAGCTGAACCTTCTGTAAATAAAACAAGGGCTCCGAGTAATAAAAGGAAAAAAACAATTATCGCAAGAACCCATTTCTTTCGTTCTCGCAAAAACTCCCAAAATTCAAGAAATACTGACATTTTAGACATAAATCATCCTCCTTTTAAAACTGCTTTTCAAAACATCTTTTTAAAGAATCCTCTCTTTGATGTATTTTCCAGTAAGTAGTTTCTCCCTTCTTGAATTTTAAATCCAGATATTGCTTCCCAAAAAGACGAGAAAAGAAACTTATAGGAGTAATCACAGAAAAGAAAAACATAGAGAGAATAATCCTTGTCATTATCCAACCTAATCCTTTTCCAATATAGTGAAATATAAAGAAAATGGGACTTAGAACAATAGGGAAAATCAAAGCCAATAGTAGTATAGAGCCTGCAACAAGGTAAAACGGGGAGTAAAGAAACCCTCCCCTTATCCATTGAAAAGTCCCAAAAAGTCCTAAAATTACGGATAATCCAATCCCAAATTTACGTAATTCTCTCGAATCTTTTATTTTATCAGGTTTCAAATTAACTTTCTTTAAACTAAACTCATTAGATAAAAACTTTATTGAAAAATTGTTTAACTGTTCTTTTTTATCAAGAAGATAATTACCCATCACTAAATAATCCATTCCACTTTTAATAAAACATTTATAAGCATCCAAAGGAGTGCAAACGATTGGTTCCCCCCTAAGGTTAAAAGATGTATTGAGGAGAACAGGACATCCAGTTTGTTTTTTAAATTCTTTTAATAGCGCATAATATCTTGGATTAGTTTCTTTATCCACCGTTTGGATTCGTGCAGAATAATCAACGTGGGTTACCGCAGGAATTTTAGACCGAACCACGTTAAGTTTTTCTAAACCCACCAACTTTTCTTCTTCCTCTGAAAGGGGCAAACGTTTATTATGAGCCACATCAGCAACAAAAAGCATATATGGACTTGGACGATCAAAATCGAAATATTCCGAGGTATCTTCTACCAAAATAGATGGGGCAAAAGGTCTAAATGATTCACGAAATTTAATCTTTAAGTTCATCTTCCTTTGCATTTCAGGCAACCTAGGATCTCCAAGAATACTTCTTGCCCCTAAGGCGCGAGGGCCAAATTCCATCCTACCCTGAAACCAACCAACAACTTTCCCTTCTATCAATAACTCAGCCACTCTCTCTATCAAATCCTCATCTAAAAAATAATGATAAGGAATCTTGTATTTTTCTAAAAACTCTTGGATCTCTGGATTCGTGAATTCGCAACCAAGAAAAGAACCCTTTTGTGCATCTTTTCCTTCTAAAATTAAACGTTGATTCCCAAGATACTCATACCAAACAGAAAGCGCAGCGCCCAATGCACCTCCGGCATCTCCAGCTGCAGGCTGAACCCAGATATCTTTATAAGGAGTTTTACGAAGTAACTTTCCATTTGCCACACAGTTTAATGCAACTCCTCCAGCGAGCACTAAATAATCAGCTCCTGTTTCCTTTCTCGCATTTATACACATCTTCTCTAACACAATCTCAGTAACTTCTTGAATTGACCTTGCGAGATCCATATCTTTTTGGGAAATAGGTCCATCAGGCTCTCGTGGAGGGCCATTAAATAAATGATGAAATTTTCTATTTGTCATCGTAAGTCCTACTGGAAAATTAAAATATTCAAGATTTAGATGAAATGATCCATCTTCTTTAAGATCAATGAGATTCTCTAAAATAATTTGAACGAATTTTGGCTCTCCATAAGGTGCCAAACCCATCACTTTATACTCATCAGAATTCACCTTAAACCCAGTGTAATAAGTAAATGCCGAATAAAGCATACCAAGAGAATGTGGAAATTGAAGTTCCTTCAAAATAGAAATTTTATTATCCACTCCTAAACCAATGCTTGTTGTTGTCCATTCCCCAACCCCATCTGCAGTAACAATAGCAGCTTTTTTAAATGGGGACATGAAAAATGCAGAAGCCGCATGAGAGCGATGATGTTCAGGGAAAAGAATCTCTCCTTTAAAATTAGGTAGCGCTTCCTTAATCAAACTTTTTATCCAGAGTTTTTGCTTTACCCAAATAGGAATTGCTTTTATAAATGAAGGAAGCCCTTTTGGAGCATAATGCAAATAAGATTCTATAATCCGTTCAAATTTCAAAAATGGTTTCTCATAAAAAGCCACAAAATCCAATTCCAAAGGAGAAATTTTCCCCTCTTTTAAACAATAATTAATCGCTTGAGTAGGAAAACGATAATCGTGTTTAATGCGAGAAAATCTTTCCTCTTGTGCTGCAGCAATAACCTCACCATCTCGGATCAAAGCAGCAGCACTGTCATGATAAAAAGCAGAAATACCCAAAATATCCATTTATTCTCTCACAAGTTTCAACTTTTTTTCTAAACCAGAAGGGTCAGGGTGATTTGGTCTTATAGCTTTAAGTTTCTTTAAATATCGCAATGCTTCTTTCTTCTTGTCTAAATAGTAGTTTGCAGCCGCCATATTATAATATAAATCAGGATCTTTTAGTCCCAACTCTTCGGCTCTTTGCAAATAAAGTAAGGCTTTATCAAACTCTTTCCTAAAAAGAAGTATTTCCCCAATAAATTTATTTGCAATCCCGGTTTCTTTCAAATCTAAAGATTGACTCAATAACAAAAAGGCTGTGGATAAATCTTTTTCTTTCAAAAAGATTTTAGCAACGTAATTATAATTTTCCGCAAAAGCTTGAGTTTTAGTTCCCTTCTCATATTTAATAAGCTTTAAAATTTCTCTTTTTCTAGGACCAAAATATTCAAGAAGTCTGTATAACTTATCAAACTGCCCTGATACAATATAGACATGAGCAAGGGTATTTAGAAATTCTCGGTCTTTTTTAAGTGTAGAACTTGCTTCATCAAGATACATCAAAGCTTTTTCAATATCTCCTTTCTTTAGATACAAATGAGTAAGCCACTTAATTGCAAAATCAAAATTTATAATTTTAAGAGACTCTTCTAAAACCGAAATAGCTTCCTCTTCCTTTTTTAATTCAATCAACATCTTAGCAGCACCTTCATAGAACATAACTTCGTGAGGGATTGTATAGATAAGAGCCTTGTATTCCTTATAAGCTTTCTCATATTCCCTTCGATCTTCATAATAATGAGCTAATTTAAGATGCCCCACCTCTATACCAATCTTTTCATCTATAAGAACCTGCAAGGCCACAGAATCTATCTTATTCCTCGGAATAAAGTTTTTGAGGCTTGTATTTTGAAGTTCTTTTGGTTGAAAAGGCCAACCACCCTTAAGCCAACGAATACTCAAATTCCCATATATCGTATCGAGCTCTGTTATGCCCCAATCCCTTTCATAAAATTCGATATCCTTAACTTTGCTAGAATCCCACTTTTCACTAATATAACCTTCTTTCTGCAAAGTTCGATAAAATCCATCTGCCATAAGAAAATAACCTTTCACATTTGGATGGAGATGATCTAACATTAATTCATCTCCAATAATCCCATTAGGAGAATTTTCTTCAAAGATTTTCTTCATCGGAACTACTGGAGTTTTATACTTTAAAGCAAGCTCATGAATAATCAAATTAAAATCTTCAGGAGCTCTAAATCGGAGACAGTCTAAATCTTTCGCTCTTACATAAAGTTCTTTTGCTTTTTTATAATTACCTTGAGCTTCTAAATTTTGTGCTTCTTTATAAACTTCTTCAGCCAAGGGAAAATTGCCTCCTTTGGCAGATTTAAAAGGGGGTTGTCCTCTAAAATTACTAACCAACTCACTAAGGACTACCGGAACTTTTGTTCTCTTTGCCAATTTTAAAATATCTTCCAAATTTCTTCTAAATTGTTCTTTTCCTCTTTCATACAAATCACTCCCAAATGGAATATCTTCCTTTCCCACGATTCGTTCCATTAAAGTTGCAGTGAAATCCTCAAATTCTTTTGTTTTGCCTTTAGAAAAGAGCCCCTTTATTTTACTAATAAGATCTCGCAACAAAAGAAAAAGACGTAAATGCACAATTCTTAGGTAAACTTTAGCAATCAATCTACTTTGCGTGGGTGATTCAAAAGAACAAACCCCAAGTGCCCCATAGAATTCATTATGTCCTGCATATATAAGGATAAGATCCGGCTTATACTTAACAATCTCATCCATAAAATCAAGTAAGGCATAGCTATTAATTGCAGCCATAGCTGTATTTACAACCTCAATATGCATACCAGGAAAGGTATCTTGAAGTCTACGCCAAAGAATCCGGGGAAACATCAGATTATTACCATATGGAAAACCAGCTGTTGTTGATTCCCCAAGAACAAAAATTCGATACCCATTTTTTGGTTTCTTCTTAAGAAATAAATCTTTCGGAGGATCTGGAACAGTAACTTGTCTATAGAAATAACGTTTACCCACATCTGGATTACAACGATAGTAATCCGAAACCTCCTCCGGGGCAGAGATAAAAAGACGTAAATCCCCTCCATAATTTAAAATTCGAAGAATCCCCTCCAAAAACATAAAAATAAAGACTGGAATAAGAAATAGAAAAAAAACAAACAAGATCCTTTTCCAAGGAGCAATTTGAGAAGAACGAAGAACAATCCTAGCCTCTGACTTTTTCTTTTTTCTCATTTTGTTGAGCTAATTATAGACAATTAAATATTAGAGTCAAGAGGGAAAGAATCCTTTCTATCTTCTTCGAAAAAAATATACTATAAATGTCCCTAAAAAAATCAAAAAACCTATAAAACTCAAAAGTGATGCTATATTAAATACCTTAGATTCATAAACAAAACTAACTTTATGTTTTCCCTCAGGAATAAATACCCCGTATAAAATATAATCTGCTTTATATATCTTTTCTTTCTTCCCATCTATATAACATTTCCAATCAGGATGATAATTCTCACTAACCAACAGAAAAGAAGGTTCCTTAGTCTCAACATTTAAGACTCTT
Source organism: candidate division WOR-3 bacterium (assembly GCA_039804165.1). Taxonomy (NCBI): domain Bacteria; kingdom Pseudomonadati; phylum Caldifarciminota; species Caldifarciminota bacterium. The sequence continues at coordinate 4,637 of JBDRZZ010000017.1, read as the reverse complement.
TCATTAGCAATATTTTTAATGACTTCTATCTTACCAAGTTCTTTGGAGAGAGAAATCTTTCTTTCCACTTCTTCCTCCAAAAAAACAACTTTATCCTTTTCAAATTTAGAAGAAAGCACTTTATTTAAAACAGTTTCAGGATCTCTAACTACAACGAAACTATCTACCAAAGAAAACTTAGGGATGAAATCTCTGTTTTCCAAAACCTGATATTTCCTCCCAACAAAAGCGACTTCAAAATTGGAGTAGAAATTATTATATTCCTTGATTATTTCTTTAACCCTTTCATCATATCCAGACAAATCTTGAGGCAAACGTGGACCTACTATATATTTAACATTCAACAAAGACAATAAATGCGGAAATCTAATAAGATTTATAGGGTTGAACATAACACTTTCACCTGCTCCAATAAATTTCTGGTATCTTGCTGGAGGATTTGCGCCATAACCTCCTACATTTTCAATCTGATGGAAATGAAAATATCCATCAGTAGATCTTCCATCATAACCAAGAGGGAAAACTCTGAAAAGATCCTTTCTTTCTTTAATAAAACTTGTAACATCGTCAGCCGCAAAATATTGATCTGGAGGAGCCACACTAGAAAGATATTTCCTATCAATAGGCCAAAGGTCAAAAAACAAGAAAATTACTACAAGAAATGGGAAAACAATTTCAGGAGCGATTTTCTTTTTTAAAATAGACATTATTAGAATTCCATTTAGAAAAAATAAAAGGAAGGATAACCATAGGCTTTTCTTGAATTTTTCAAAATTCAAATTCATTATATATATTTTTTGGGAAATAGAATCTTTGCTTAAAACCTCAACCCAATTAATAGCAAAATGATTCCTCATCCAAGAAAGGAGATTTTTATCAAGAATAGTCACAATCAAAGTAAAAAGAAAAACAAATCCTATAATTCCGATTAAATAAGAAAACATTTTATCTTTCCTTTTCTCTTTTTTCTCTTTACTTATTTCTAAAATGGCCTCTGCACCAAAAGCAGATAAAACACAAATCCCAAAAACTACAAGATAGAAAAACATAGAAGGGCCTCTAAACTTCTTTGCCATAGGAATAAGATAATAATATATCTTAAATAAAGGTGTATTCTTTCCAAGACCCAAGAATAAACTAATACCAACAAACCATAAAAAAAACTTGAGTAAATATTTCTTCCCTTTATAAAAGGGACTAAAAACCAAAAGGACAAGAGGTAAAATACCAAGATATCTTGAATCAAGCTTAAAAGGATTTTCTCCCCAATAATTTTCAAGGATTCCCGAAAAATGAGGAGCAATAAGATCCAAAAGCTCAGATGTGGGTATAGACCAAGAGGTTGAATAATTATACCCTCTTGTTACTCCCCTTGCACCATAACCAAGAGAAAAAGCAGGTGGTAAAAATTTAATTAGAATTATCAAAAGTAAAACAAACATTCCTATGCTAAAGAAACCTCCAATTTTAAAAAAACCCGCTTTCCCAAGTTCCTTTCTTCTATGAACAAATTCTGTTAAAAAATAAGATAAAACACCAATCATTCCCCAATAGGAAATCTGGGAATGCCCACCAAGTAAAAATAAGCCAGTAACACCCCCAAAAAAAATAAAATCTTCAACTCTTTTATTTTCAAAAGCTTTATACAAAAGCAAAAAAGCATAAGGTAAGAAAACAATCCCAATCAATCTTCCTAAATGACCTCCATATGTTGTTGTGATTAATTGCCCTGAAAACATAAAAATCAAAGCGCCAATAAATGCAACAAAACTTGATAACCTATATACTCTAAGGAGCCAAAACATTCCTAAACCTGCGAGAAATATATGCAATACAAATAAAAGAGTCCAACCATAATATACAGGAAAAATAAGAAACAAAACAAAAGGAGGATAGACCATTCCCCCCCCTCCTGTTGAAGCCACTGTAGGATGCCCACTAAAATTATAATTATCCCACATAGGAAATCGCCAATGAGATTTTACATAACTCGCCCAGAAAGCATGATCCGTATAACCTGAGAGAAGCCAATCAGATCCATACATCATCTTAGAAGGAGACAAAACAGGAGCAAAATATATTAAAGTCAAGATAAAGAGAACAACTATAAAAATAAAATCCACTTTTTTGGAGCTTGAAATTCGACCCTTTGGCATTTTACCTCCTTTAATTTTTCAAACTTAATAAAAAGAGAAATATTGTCAAGTATATCATATAAAGAACTCTCTTGTTTTTTTTAACAAAATAAATATTCTATTCCTTAAATATGAATCAAGGAGTAAAAAAAGGATCAATATATGTTTTAATAGGAGAGGGCTTTAGTGCTATTTTTCTATCTCTTTTTGAGATTTTTGCTGGCAAATGGTTAGGAGTAGAAAAATACGGTCTTTTAAAGGTTCTTTATGATTTAATTTTTCTCCTTACGATATTTATAACTGGAGGGGTAATGGAAAACTTATCAAGAAACATTGCATTTTTTGAAGCACAAAAAGACAAAAAAGGTATTGAACAAGTGATTCAATCTTCTTTACTTATCTCCTTTGTAACGTTGGTCTCCCTCTACGGATTAATCTTTATTTTCAGAATATGGATTGCTCATAAGTTTTTTAATTATGAAAACCTTATGCTTCTTCAATTGACTCTTGGAATAAGCATATTATCGACTTACTATATTTTCTTAGGAATATCCCTTGGATACAAAAACTTTAAAATCTTCTCATTTGGCACTGGAGCAAAAGAATTTCTGACTTTAGGATTTTTATTTCTAATTATAAAATATAATAGGGAAACCTTAGCTGTAGGATGGAGTATTGTTTTATCCCCAATATTAATAATTCTTATTTTATTCATTATATTATCTAAAACTCTTAGCATCCAATGGAAAAATATCTTAAAGGATTTCAAGAAAAATAATAATTTTTTAAATGCCTTAAAATTTATAATGACTACTAAAATGATATTCATAATGAATCAATGCATTCTTAGATTAGGACCACCTCTTATAAAAATAATAGCAAAAAATAATCAAGATTATTATGCTGGAATTTATAGTGCAATAACAACACCATTAAAACTCACAAGAACAATTCTAATAGCTCTTTGTGCGGCTCTTCTACCGAATCTTACGGAAGCATATTCTAAGAAAGAAGAAAAAAGAATCAAAAGATATATATATAAAAGCTTTAGTATCTTTTTATTAATAACTTCTGGAGTAACAATCCTTTACTTTCTCCTTGGTCCAGAAATAATAAAATCAATTTATGGAGAAGATTTCTTAGCCCATAGAAGCGATACAACCTTAATTGCTCTTGGAATGTCCTTCTTCTTTATGGGAACTTTAATGGCTAATATAATGATTGCAAAAGGAACTCCTAAGGTCCCAACTATCTCTCTTTTTATTGGTTTAGTTTGCATGGTATTAACTATTATCTTTTTAAAAGATATTCTTTCCCCTCTCACTTTAATTGGAATCTCTTTATTATTATGTAATTTTATTTACCTCTTTCTCCAAACTTTATATTTTATGGGCGGAAAAATAAAAAAGAAAAAAATATAATTCCTCTTTCTCTATCACAGTTATTAATAACTTACTTCTCTTTCTCTAATCTTTCAAAAGGTTCTACGTGAAGGGTTGCTTCGCATCTTAACTCTTCTCTTAACTTATTTTCAATTTCTTTTGTGATAGAATGAGAATCAAAAACGTTCATATTTCCTGGTAAACGAATATGAACCGTCAATTCAGTATGATTTCCATATCGGTGAATATGAATGTGATGAATATTCATAACAGCTGGGGCATTCTTACTTATAATACGATGAATTTTCTCTTTAACTTCCTCATCAGGAGCTTCTCCTAAAATTTTATTAGATGCAATTCTAACTATATCGTAACCTGCATATAGAATAAGAAACGAAACCCCAATCCCTAAAACAGAATCAATCCACCATAAATATTTTCCTAAAAAAACTCCAATCAAGATTAACCCGGAAGCAATCGCATCACTCCTATGGTGCCATCCATCAGCTATTACAGATTCGGCTTTAATTCTTCTACCAACCCAAAAAGCAAACCTCGAAAGAGCCTCTTTTAAAACCATAGAAATCCCAAAAATAATTACGGCAAAAATTTTAAAAGTTGGAATGCTTATATGATGAACAAACCTCTTCCCAGATTCAACCAAAAAATTTATACCCACAACTCCAAGTAAAACACCAATAATAATGGCAGCAATAATCTCTGCTCTGCCATGGCCAAAAGGATGTTCTTCATCTGCTGGCTTCCCAGAAATCCAAAATCCTAAAATGACAACAAAAGAGGTAAAAGTGTCAGACAATGTATGCCAAGCATCTGCAGTCATAGCAATAGATTTCATCGCCACTCCAACCCATAATTTCAAAGCAAATAGAAGTATATTCACCACAATAGAGACCCAACCTTCAATAAATCCGAGTCTCTCATCGATTTTATCCATAAGATAAAGATAAAAAGCCCTTTAAATAAGTCAAGTATTACTATTTACTGACAACCCCCCAAAATTTTTGTGTCAAAAGTCGGAAATTTAGTATTTGTAAGGGTTTAGATTGTATTTTTTCAAAGAAAAGGTATTGAAAAAAACCTCCTTTCTGTATATTGAGAA
>JBDRZZ010000016.1 GCA_039804165.1 candidate division WOR-3 bacterium | reverse complement strand
TGAACTATTGGTTCACTCAAATCCAGTTCAGACGAGGAGTACGGTTGGAATCCAACGAGAAGACGAAATTTATAAGCCTCTTTCCCGAAATGGAGGTGTCTTTATGAAAAAAATGGGGGGTTGTCAGCAAAATTATGAAATAAGAGAGTTCTTACTGATTTCTTTTATCTTTTTTATACCCTTAAAGAATGCCTCTGTTGTTTCAGGGCAGAAATGCTTTTCTCTTTCCTTCTTAATAATAGAAAGGGTCTCTTCAAAAGAAAATGGTTTTTTTCTATAAGATCGTTTAGAAGTTAAGGCATCAAAGAAATCAGATAAAGCAACAATTCTTCCTGAAATGGGTATCTCTTTACCCTTTAGCCCTCTAGGATACCCTTTTCCGTCCCATCTCTCGTGATGAGTATAAGCAATTTCTGCGGCAGTTTTAATTATGTTAGAAGTAGAGTTTTTAAGTAAATTAAAACCAAAAGTTGTGTGTTGTTTCATTATTTCCCATTCTTCTTTTTTTAATTTTCCGGGTTTTGTAAGTATTTTATCTGGGATTCCTATTTTTCCAATATCATGTAAAGGACTACCTTTGTATATAATCTCAACAACATCCTTATCTAAACCAAGATTTTCCGCAATTACTTTTGTGAAGCTTGCGACTCTCTTAATATGATCTCCAGTTTCTTTGTTTTTATATTCTGCAGCTTCACCCAGTAGATAGATAGTTTCAAGGTGAGCTGCTTTAAGTTCTTCTGTAAGTTGAGCACTTCTTATCGCAACAGCAGCTTGAGAAGATAGAGAATGGGCTATTTTCTCATCAGTTCTTGTAAAATATGTAATTTTATTTCCTTTTGTTTTATTTATTAATTGAAAAACACCTACTAAACTGTTTTCTCTATCAAGAATTGGAACTGTTAACATTGACTTACATTTATAACCAGTCTTTTCCTCAAATTCCGTATTATGAGAATATGGGACATTCTTAAGAGAAGATAAATCTTTTATATTTATTATTTCTTTTATTTCAGCACTCCATCCAGCAATAGATTTATTTGAGATAGGTAAGACGTGAGGAGAAACAAGTTCTAAAAGTTTCTTTCCCAATTTCTTTTCAAGTGTAAAATTGCGAGAAACTTTAAACTCTAAGAAGTTATCATTCTTAAGATAGAAAGTCCCAGCATCTGCTTTGCATATTCTACAAGCACTCTCAAGAATTAAATTAAGCAACCTTTCCAAATCTTTCTCTGCAGATAAATTAATTCCTATTTTTATTAGTGTTTCGTAAAGTTTCATTATAAATTAAGTTAATCAATCTAAGGTGATATGTCAATGATTTTAGATTGCAAAAATTTATTATATTTTATTGACTTTTATATTTTCTTTAATATATTTTAAAAGGTGTTAAAATGCTAACTCTATTCTTATTATTAGTTAGTTTTTTTCCTTTAATATATGGCGCCCATCTTCTTGTAGATAGCGCATCTTCTTTAGCTAAACGATTAAATGTTCCAACTATCGCTATTGGATTAACGGTTATTGCATTCGGCACTTCAACTCCAGAGCTGGTTGTTAATATATTTGCCTCTTTGGGAAAAGTTCCTAAAATCGCCCTTGGAAATATAGTTGGAAGTAATATATTTAATATTTTATGTGTTCTTGGATTCTCATCTATTGTTTATCCACTCACTGTAAAGACAAACACTACTTGGATAGAAATACCTCTTTGTCTTTTATCAGCAATCATCCTTTTATTTTTAGCTAATGACCAAATAATAGATAAAACGGCTTTTTCTTTAATAACAAGAAAAGATGGACTCATTTTATTATTGTTCTTTCTCATTTTTACGATTTATAATGTCCAATTGATGAAATCAGGCTCTTTTACTGAAGAAGTTCCTGTAAAAGATTATTCTTTACAAAAATCAATTTTATTTATTATCCTTGGATTCATTTTACTCATTGGCGGAGGGAAGTTGACTGTTCTATTTGCAAAAAGATTCGCTGAAGAAATAGGATTATCTGAAAGAATTATAGCAATAACAATTGTTTCTATAGGGACTTCTTTACCAGAGTTGGCTACTTCGGTAGTAGCGGCAATGAAAAAAAATGTTGATATTTCAATAGGAAATATTGTGGGGTCCAATATTTTTAACACATTCTTTATTTTAGGAACTTCAGCAATTATTAATCCAATATCATTTGAGAAGATTTCAAATTTAGATATGGTAGTAAATATATTTGCGAGTATTCTTTTATTTATATTTATTTTTACTGGAAAAGGAAGGAGGTTAGATCGTTGGGAAGGAATAATATTTATAATAATTTATATTTTTTATTTTATAGAACTATTTATATTGTGATCTTATATTCCAAAGCTTAAGTAAAAATAAGCTTTTATTCTAAAATTATCTTTTTTATCCCAACCATGGCTAAAGCTTGATTCTATTCCAGTCTTTAAGTTATATCTTAAATTATATCCAAATTGAACATCAAAAAAGTAATTTCCATAGCCTTCTATATAACTGAATAAACTTGTTTCTATTATTTTCAGGATTTTAGTATTTAATCCTTGAATGAAAAGAAAAGAACCAGAATTTAAGGGATATCCAATTTCAAAAGATAATGTCTTATGAGTTCCTTTTATACCCAGAAAGTTTGAAGAATTTTCTAAATAATGAGAGAATATTATAGATATAGGTATTTCAGTAAGTGTCTGACCAAGCTCAAACCTATAGTATGTCTTTTTAGAGGAATATTCAATTAAATATTCTGGAGATGGACAATATAAATAGGCAATTCCTGTTTTGTTGAATAAACCACTTTTTATGTAAAAACCATTTATTGGGAAAAAATAGGTTATTTCAGGATATAATTTTTTAGAAAACCAACAACCACCCACTTGAAATGGGTATTTCTCAAAAAGAGCTTTTATGTTATAATCTATATCCTCCTCAATTTGAATATTAAACCTAAAAGGATTTATGTTAAAATCAGCCTCAAAAACACCTATTAGAGAGTCAGAATACACTCCAAGAAAGCTTAAGTTAGCAATATTATATAAAGTTCCAATGCTAAACCTGTAGATTGAATTATAAAAGTCTCCGTCATAAAAATTAAAAGAAAGATAAAAATTTTTGAACAAAGCTCTTGAAAATAGTTCTGTTAAAGAAGTTTTTTTTATTAAATTCTTCTTCAAATTTATTCCTACTTCTAAGGGAAAGAATTTATCTCTTACATATCCAAGGAGATACCCTTCTAAATGCGTCCCAACCCCAAAAGAAGTATTAATGCCTAAATTTCCTTCTCTCTTTTCTCTTTCCTCTATAACATCGAATTTTGGCAAATCTCTTTTATTTCTTGTAAAGATAGGTTCAAGATATTCCTCTTCGAATGGGAGAAGTTCTTTGCTTATTGCTTTAATTTCTACTTTTCTTTCTCCAAATACTCTAATTTCGGGGATCTCTAAAATCTCAGAATAAAGTTCATTGCTAATAATCAATAAGAGTATTGAAAAAAAGAAATTTCTTTTCATTTATTCAAATCAGAGAGTTTCTCTTTAGCTTTTGTTAACCAGGGTTCTTCTTTTCTTTCAATAATTTCCTTTAAATAAAGAATTGCTTTTTCTTTATCTTTTTTACTAATCATTATTTCAGATATAAGATAAAGAGATGGAGCAATAAACTCACTTTCGGGATGAAGATATCTTAATTTAAGTAAAAATTTCAGTGCTTCTTCCTTCTTATTTGTCTCAAACAAGACTTTCCCGGTAAGATAATAAGCTTCAGCTTCCGTTTTTCGAAAACCAATTGCTTTCTCAAGATTTTTTAAAGCTTCTTCATAATTCTTTTGCTCTATTTGAATTTTCGCAATCTCAAGATAAGCAACCCCTTCAGTTTTATCTCTCAAGATTAGTAATTTTTGAATGGCTTCTTTTTCCTTACCTTCTTTCTTCAAACAAAGAGCATACATTATAGAAGCTTCTGCTAAGGAGGACATAGTAAAATACTCTTTTGCTTTATTTATATTTCCATTATCGAGTTCTATCTTTCCAAGCTCAAAATATGCTTTGTCTTTAAATTCAGGAGTTCTTGCTGATTTTTCTAAAAATTGAATTGCATAATCTTTCTTATTTATTTTGAGGAAAGCAAGTCCTATCTTATAGAAACTTTCTGGATTCTTTGAATGTTCAAGATAACTTATTGCTCTATTATATTCTCCAGAAGAGAATAGAATATCTCCTATAAGTTCATTAATTTTCTCTTCAATCCCTATTTTTCCTTTTAATAGTCTTATAAGCTCTTTTCCTTCTTCTTCCATTTCACGATAGCCTTTTAAATTATTTATTGAAAGTAAAATGCCTCTTGCTGCATATAATAGGGAAAAGGAGTCCTCATCTTTAAGTAATTCTCTTATTAAAGAAAGGCTTTTTGTATAGTATTTGTAAGAAGAATCAAATTTTGCTTGATCAAAGTAATTATCTCCAAGAAGTAAAAAGGACTGTGTTAAGATTTCTATATTTTGAGATTCAGAAATCAGATAGTAAAGTTCCCTGTTTGAAGCAAGAAAATCATTCTTTTTTCTAAGAGAAAGCGCTATATAATAAGAACTTATCTCACTATATTTTGAGAGAGAAAAATTTCTCTTTATATTTAGAAATTCTTCAATTGCTTTATTGTATTCTCTACTTTCAAAGAACATTTTTGCAAGATTAAATAAAGCCTCTGGTTTCTTTTCCCCTTTTACTTGACGATAAGCTCTTTCTGCAGACTTTAAGTCACCCATTGCATAAGCTGCATTCCCAAGTTGGAGATAAACTTCTGCTCTACTACAGAAATCTGGGAATCTTTCAGATAGTTCCTCCAGGGATTTAAATGCTTCCTCATATTTCTTAAGACCCATTAAAGCCCATGCTTTGCCTTCAAGGGCGTAAGGAGTTAGTTCCGGGGATCTTTTTAAATTAACTTTACCATACTCTTCTAAGGATCTTTTATAATCCTTTAAATTTTGATATAAATCACCTTTTAATAGGAGCGCTTCATCAATCTCTTCGCCTTCGGGAAATTGTCTCTCATACGTTTCTAATATACTTAAGGAACCTTCAAAATCATTCATTTTCTTTTTTGCTATTGCAGATTGGAATAAAGCAAGAGAAACATTTCCTTTCTTATTTTCTACTACCTCTTTGAATTTCAAATAAGCTTCATTATATTTCTCTTCTTTTAGTAAAATATTCCCTATTTCAATATTTGCTTCGTCTTCTAATTCACCTTTAACTTTTTCAAAGAATTCTTTTGCTTTGAAATATTCTTTTCTATTTTTATATATTTGAGCTATTTCAAAAAGAGCTTCATTTTTGAGACTTGGACTTTCTTTAACAATTAGAGAAAATAGAGAAATAGCTTCATCAATTTTATTTTGTTTTTGAAAAGTTAAACCTTTCCAATAAGCTCCATCCCAGAAATAAGGATCTCCTTCCTTAATAGAGTCAAAATATTCAAGAGCCGTATCATAATTTCCTCTTTCGTATTCAACTATACCAATTCTATAATAAGAAAACCCAGTAAGAGATGGATCCACACTCGGAATATTTTTAAGATAATTAATTGCTTCTTCAATTTTTCCCTTTGCTTCGCTAAGATCCGCAAGGTAAGAATATGCTCTCCCTTTGTATTTTCCTTTTGGAAAGTTTTCAATATAAGAAAGAAAAGCTTTTTCAGAATTCTTATCGTTTAGAAGAAATAAAGATTTCGCGTAAAGAAAAGAACCTTCTTCTTTATATTCTCCTTTAAGTTTTGAAAAAATCTCTGCTGCTTTTTTGTAGTCTTTTAATTCTAAATAAGTCCATCCAATACTTAATTCACTGTAAGGAAGGTTGGATTTAGAATAATGCTTTATAGCCTGTCTAAATTCTCCTTTTGCATAATAAACTTCTCCGAGATAAAGTTCTCTTTTATCTTTATCCATTATTTGATTTATTACCTTTATTGCAGAATCAAAATTGGAGAGTTTTATCTCTGCTTTACCCCATTCAATAAGGATCTCTTCTTTTTTAGAAGGATATTTAAAAATAAACTCCTTACATTTAACAACTGATTCTTTAAACTTTTCTTGCTTAAATAGAGATTTCAAAAGAAGTAGAGAAGCTTCAGGAGCAAAGACACTATTTGGATAATTATTTAGAAAATCAGTTAATTCTGTCTCTGCAATATCGTAAAATCCATCTTCAAAAAGACCCTTCGCGTATCTAAAATCTTCGGTGGGTGTAAGAGATAAGATTAAAAATAAAATCATTTTTTTATTTCCTCGCAAAGGCAAACACAATAACAAGCAATAGCTTCATTTCTTCCAACAGGACCAAGCCCCTCGTTGGTCTTGGCTTTAATGGAAACAGATGAAACATCAATGCCAAGAGTTTTTGCAATATTTTCCCTCATAGAAGGAATATAAGGGGCCATTTTTGGAGATTCTGCAATTATTGTTGCATCAATATTGAGAACTTTACCTGGAATTTTTTTGATTGTTTCTTTCAATAAATATAAACTAGAAATATTTTTGTAGGTATCGTCCGTATTGGGAAAATGTGTTCCAATATCGTTTAGAGCAAAAGCACCGAGTAGAGAATCAATAATTGAGTGTATGAGCACATCTCCGTCAGAATGTCCGAGAAGACCAAAAGGGCTTTTTATTTTGACTCCCCCAATTACGAGTTTCCGGTTTTTAGCCAATCGATGTAAGTCATATCCAAAACCAATTCGCATGTTTAATTAATATCAAAAATATAAGTTTTTGTCAAGAGAAGGATAAAAAATAACCCTAATATTTTAAAAAGAGAAATAGCTCCGAATAGACACAGATATTCCAAGATTCAAAAGAATTTAAGAAGAAAAAGTATTTTTGAGAATCTTTTAAAATCAGTAGTTAATATAAAAAGCTTTAGAAACAATAACTTAACCCTGTATTTATGTAAGTTTGTCCAATTGGACCATGAGAAAATAAGTGGCTATCCATTAAAGATAAATTAATTTTCAACGAATTGATTTTATAAAATAGACCAAATGTGATAAATAGCTGGTGATAGTTACCTAAACCGAATTCTTCTGAGTTAAATTGTAAGTTCTATAATCCAATTGTGTAAAAAATCCTGTTTTTAAAGTTAGAGCGTCGTTTAAATTATATTCTATTCCGAAATGGATATCTTTTCTATCCACAAGGTTCTCTTCTTCCGAATTTTTAGAATATTTAAAGTCGGAAAAAAAGATATTGAATCAGTTTTAGATTTCATCCCAATTCCTACTTTTAAAGGAAACACATTCGGCTCTAAGGTGTCTCCTTCAATCACAACAGATTTTCTTGCCTCCGGAAGATGAGTAAATCCAAAAGATAGACTTTCTTTAGAGTTTTCTGCCAGAAAACATATAATGCCGAATTTAGGCCTTATTTGATTAAGCATTCCTATAGGCCAATTAAGTTGCTTTAAGTAATGAATCTTCCGTTTCAAGATAAAATTTTAGAATAAAATTTTGTGTAACTTAAATCAATACCAATACTTAATATATTTTTGAAGGTAAAAACAAAAGGGATAGAAAAAGAACTAAATCTGAGATTTCTATAAAACCTTGCTGTGCCAATATCTATATATCCTTCTTCTAGTGTATCGTCTACTATTGTTCCTGTTATTTCTCCATAGTCTGCTTTGAGAGAATTTTCTGTCCGATATGTTATCCCGCTTTGAAAATAATCGTTGATAGGCAAGCTAAAACCCACGGAAAAATTAGGATTTAAGTTTTTGTATTTTATATCCACAATCCATTCTATATCGTCTTTGTAAACATATTCAAAATATAGTTGTTTATTTTCTAAAGATAGGGAAGCTTGATTTATGAAAGTGTTGGATAAATCACCAGTATTTGCTACTCCGCTATAACCCATACCACAGGCTTCTGAAGAAATACGATTATCTGTATAAAATTCCCAGAAAAAATCAAAAGGTTGATAACTTCCTTCCCGAATAAGAGCTTCAGAAAAAAGTAAAATTATTAAACACATAAAAAGCCTCTTTATAAAAAAATTTTTTTATTTGTCAAGAGGAATAAATCCTCAAGACCGAAATAAAAGACTTGAAATTATTTTGCATATTTTTAATTTATATTTAATGATAAATATTTCTTTAAACGAGATTCCTGAACTTCCAGGGGTATATCATTTCAAAGATGATAAAGAAATCCTTTATATTGGCAAGGCAAAAAATTTAAGAAAACGTCTGAAGTCTTATTTTAGCCCTACTGTATCTCTAAAAGAAAAAAGAATTCTTCAAAAGGCTACTTCTTTAGAATTTACTACAACATCAAATGAAATAGAAGCTTTAATATTAGAAGAAAATGAAATAAAAGAGCACCAACCTAAGTATAATATAAGATTAAAAGACGACAAAAGATATCCTTACGTTAAGATCACAATTAAGGATGAATATCCTACAATTTATTACACAAGAAAAATAGAAGAGGATGGTTCTCTTTATTTTGGTCCATATCCAGATGTAAAAGCCATAAAAAAAACTCTTAAGACAATTAGAGCGGTATTCCCTGTAAGATCTTGTAGGGGAAAGAACTTACCTGAAAAACCTTGTCTTCAATATCACATTTATAAATGCTCTGCTCCTTGTATAGGAAAAATCACAAAGGAGGATTATAAAGAGATAATAGAGGAGATTATAGACTTCCTTAGAGGAAAGACAAAAAAACTTGAGGAAATAATTTATGAGAAAATGAAAAAAGCTGCAGAAAATTTAAATTTTGAAATGGCGGCTATTTACCGAAATCAACTTATGAGTTTAAGAGAGATTACAAAGAAACAGAGAATGGTTCTTAAAGATAAAAAGTCTAGAGATATAATTGGTATTGAACAAAGACCTGGGATGGCATGTGTTTTTGCTTTTTATATAAGGGAAGGGAAAATGATCAATGGAGAAAGATATATACTTAATTCAAATGAAGATGTTTCTCTTCAAGAATATATTAGAAGATTCCTACTTTGGAAATATCTTAAAGTTTCGTATGTCCCAGATGAGATTTTGATTCCAGTAGAAATTGAAGATAAGGAATTGTTAGAGGAACTTCTTTCTTCCGAAATTAAAATTCCTAAAAAAGGGGATTTAAAAAAATTATTAGAAATGGCAACACGAAATGCTAAACTCGAATTAGAAAGAGAATTATCCCATCCTGTAAAAGGCTTAAGAGGTTCCCTCTTAGAATTGCAAGATGTCTTATCTCTTCCTAAAATTCCAAGCAGAATAGAGGGTTTTGATATCTCCAATATTGGAGGAAAAGATTCTGTGGGTTCCTGCGTTGTATTCATAAATGGAGTCCCTGCAAAGGAAGAATATAGAAAATTTAAAATAAAAGGCATTAAGGAGTTAAATGACGCTGGAATGATTGGAGAAATTGTTGGAAGAAGAATAAAAAGATTGATTTCTGAAAAGAAAGATCTACCAGATTTAATTTTGATTGATGGGGGAAAAGCTCAACTAAATGCAGCTATTAAAGCAATGGAAGAAAACATCTCTTTAAAAATTCCTATAATAGCTCTCGCTAAAAGATTTGAAGAAATCTATCTTCCTCAAGGAGAAGTTATTTCTCTTCCTTTACATTCAGAAGCGCTGAAACTTTTAATGAGAATACGTAACGAAGCTCATTCGTTTGCCTTAAGATATCATAAGAATCTTAGAGGGAGAAGACTTACTATTTCAGAGTTGGATAAGATTAAAGGAATAGGGTATAAGCGCAAAGTTGCTTTAATTCAACATTTCGGCTCAAAGGAAAGGTTACTCTCAGCTTCAAAAGAAGAAATCTCAGAAGTTCCTGGAATTGGTAAAGTCATGGCAGAAATTATTTATGAAGCTCTTCATTAAGAGGAAGGCATTTTGTTTTTATTAATTTTGGCTATCTCCTCTCAAACAATAATGATTGAAAATCCAGATACTATCCAGATAAATCTAGGTTATTCTTTCATCATTAAAGGTTCAGACAGTCTTTGGGTAAAAGATAAACTGCTTTTAAGAGAATCAGAGTACATAATAGATTATCAAAGAGGAATCCTTAAACTTCTAAGAGAATATTCATCCCCTTTAACATTAAGATTTTTAAATTTTGATGGGTTAAGAAGAAATTACTCAAAATGGAATGAGGAAGGAAAAATGATTTATTCCAAAGAATTCGAAGAAGCCTCAAGCTTACAAGAGGAGCTTCAAATAGAAGGAAATAAAGGTCTGTTTTTTGATTTTCGATCTGGAAGAGGAGATGTAACTCAAAGTCTATGGATGAAAATAGGAGGAAGAGCAGGAGACTTTGAGGTTTCTGGGATTCTTTCTGATGAAAACATTCCTGGAGGAAATGATGCTTCTCAGAATTTAAAAGAAATAGACGAAATATTTATCGAAGCAATCTCTCCTAAGATTTCTTTCAGACTTGGTGATATTACAAGCGAAGAAGAAGGAGTAGACAAAAGACTTCTTGGATTGTCATCTAAAGCAGGGAGTTTCTTTGGAACTGTTGGAATTACAAAGTCTAAATTTGGGAAGACCACATTTAAAGTAACAGAAAGTAAACAAGGTCCTTATAAGATAATTCCAGATGAAGACATAAGAGATATTGTGATTATTAGTGGCTCAGAAAAAGTATGGCTAAATGGGAAATTATTAGAAAGAGGAGAAGGAAAGGACTATATAATAGATTATTCAGAATCTTCTATTACTTTTAACCCATCTGTTTTTCTTGATAACGAATCTGTTGTTCTTATTCTCTTTCAGTATACAAGTTATGAAGAAAGCAATTATTTTTATAAAGTTGGTTTGAAAAAAGATGAGTATTTTGTCTCTTTTACACAGCAAAAAGACATTTCGGAGAAAGAATTAATAGAGTCCTATCCTGATTCCGGTTTTGGTTATAGATATACAGCAGTAGAAGTAGGGGAAGGGAATGGAGATTATGAACTTCAAGATTCAATCTTCGTCTATGTGGGGCCAAAGAAGGGATCCTACGAAGTTTATTTTAACTGGGTTGGGGAAGGAAGGGGAGAATATATTTTTGTTGATTCTTTACATTGTTTCCTCTGGACAGGTAATGGCCCTTACTCTCCCAAAAAAAAGGTTTCTCTTGGGGAAGAGGATAATCTCATTTCTCTTGAAATAGACAAAGATTTTGGTAGAATAAAGTTTTCAGGAAATCTAAAAGGAAGAAAAAGTTCTACTCTTTTAGGAAATAATGAAAAAGAAGGATTAAGCACAAAGGTTAACTTGGATTTTAATCCTTATGATTTTATAGGGTTTTCTTTAAATTACTCAAAGAGGTTTAACAACTACGTAATGAAAGAATGGGAAGGAGATAAAGATTTACTAAAAACATGGGAAGTTTCAGAATTTCCTTCAGAGTTTTTAGAAAGCAGTATAAAATTAAATCCTTATTCAAAAATTAATTTTGCATATATTTATGGGGAAGCTGACACTCTTAGAAAAGATAAAATAAACTTCTCTATTTTCCCTTACTATATTTATTATGAGAGAATTAAAGATTATAAAGAGGATATAACAACAGGTTTCAGATTCGACACTTACGACATTTCTTATAGAAATCTAAAAAGAGAGAAAGATTATAGGAAGGAATTTTCTTTAAATATTCCTTATATTTCCTTAGAATATGGTCTTGAAGGAAAAGGAGAAATGGATACTGCTAAAGTTTATACAATTAAAACGAATTTAATCCAAAAAATTTTTTCTCTTTCTGCTTCTCAGATTTATAGAAAAAATTTAATATCTGGAAGATTAGATAAAATAATAAATGGTTCTTTAAAAATAAATTTCTATAAAGATTATTTTTCTACAAGAACTCAATTTGATCTCTCTAGAAAAGGAATAAGTGTTTGGGAAAAATATTATCAGAAAGTTCTTCCTGGGGAAGGGAATTACTCTTTTGATTCTATTTCTAACACTTATTACGAGAATCCATTTGGAGATTATATCAAAAGAATTGTGTATACAGGTATAGAAAAAGAAACAAAAGAGTATTCAGCAAATATTAGCATAAATAATGAGAAGTTAATTCTCCTTAATGGATCTCTTGATCTTAGATATAGCCCAGGGTTAATTCTTATTAGCAATGTTTTACTAAATTTTAAGTTTCCTGAAGAAGGAATAAACAAAGCATTTTTTAGAGGTGATTTAAAATATAGTGGGGGAGATCCTTCTCTGATTACTACTTCTCAGGATTATAAAAAAATAGATGTAGGATTGGAAAGAAGCTCTAACGGAAGTAGAGAATTTGGAATTTCAAGAGAATGGAATTTAAAAGAAAATAAAATTGGAGGGTTTATAAGTTTCTGGAGCGGAAAAGGGGTCGAAACTAAAATAGAAGGAGTTTTTATAAAAGGTGAGGACACACTATTTTCTCCTATTATAAATATAGGTTATAGGCCATTCAAAAAGGGAATTACAGGATTAATTAAAATAGGAATCGGTTATAATTATTATTACTTAGATAGAAATTCAATTTCTGTGAGGATGAAAGAACTCTATCCACCTGGTCTTTTTTATGATTTGGGCTCTTCCACTACCTTTGATTTCTCTAATTCGCTTCACTTTCATCTCAATACAACTATTCATAGCTTGAGTAAAGGGAAAATTTACTATACTATTAGGGTTGGTGCTACTACAAATTTTAATCCCTGAATACTTGACTTATGAATTTGTATTGGTAATATTGAATATGAAAATCGTTTTATTTGAAGACGAGAAATTTACCAACTTTTACCCAATAACAAGACTTCACTCCTTAACTGAAATTAGGACAGGTAAATACACTCAAAAAGAAAAGGTTTTTTTTCAATTTAATATAAGACCCCTAATATTTTCTCCAAGAAAGTCTTACAGAGATGAATTCAAAGTTGATGATGATACTCTATTTTTGAACGCAAGGCTAAAAGATTTTAGATTTTTTAAAGAGTTAGAAAAGGGGGTGTGCATAATTAATAAAGAAGGAGAAATTCTTGGATATAGAGGGGAGAAATTTATTAGTAAGAAAAAGGATTTTAAAGGGTATAAGGTTATAGAAAAGGAACTTCCGACTTTTAACTTTATTTGGGATATTATACGAGATCTCACTGAGAGTTTATATTCAGATTTTAAAGACAGTGCTCGTTTTTTAGGAAAGTTAGAAAGTCCTATAGGAAAATTTGTGTTTTTAAGGAATAGAAGGAATATCTACGTAGGAAAGGATGTTAAGCTTAGAGAAGGAGTTGTTCTAGATGCAGAGGAAGGTCCTATTTGGATTGAAGAAAAAACAGAATTGGAAAGTTACACCTTCGTTAAAGGTCCCTCTTATATTGGAAGAAAAACAAAGACTAAACCGGGAACTATTTTAGATAAAGTTGCAGTGGGAGATGTGGTAAAATTAGGAGGGGAGATTGAAGAAAGCATCTTTCAAGGTTACTCTAATAAACAACATTCAGGATTTCTTGGGCATTCTTTTATCGGAGAATGGGTTAACTTGGGAGCAGGAACAACTAATTCAGACCTAAAAAATAATTATGGAGAAGTTACTGTAATTTTAAAAGAAAAAAAATATCAAACAGGAATGCAATTTCTTGGAGTAATGATAGGAGACCATTCAAAAACAGCTATTAATACTTCCTTTAATACAGGAACTATTATTGAACCCTTTTGCAATATATTTGGAAGAACTTTTCCTCCAAAATACCTTCCTCCTTTCAGTTGGTGGAGTGGAGAAATAGAAGAATATAAATTAGATAAGGCTATAGAAACCGCGAGTAAGGTTATGAATAGGAGAAACATAAAATTAGATGAAAAATATAGAAAAAGAATAAAAGAACTCTTTCTTGAAACAAGAAAAGAAAGAAAAACAAAAAAATATTAGGTTTTTCTCTAATTTGGATTTATCTATTGACATATCGGATTTTCCTCATATAATATACTTAACTTATTTGGGAGAAACAAAATGGAAAAATTTCATAAATTTGTTCTTATAGAGTTACTTTCTACAATTGACCATAAAGTTAGAGGTGTGCAGCAATTTATTGTGGCTTTGCGTGGTTTAATTGATGAGGAAATATTAAATGATTTGGAGGAAGAAACAAAGGAATTGCAAGAAGTTTATGAGAATTATTTAAAATATAGAGCATTAAATTTAGAAAAAATAGAAATCGGAAAATTTCTTGAAGATTTTTATAATATAAAAGTTAATAAAACTTGTTTCTTAGAGATTGATAAAGAGAGATTTAAATTTATCTTTGACTCCTTGATAGAAATGTGTGAAAATCAATTTGAGTTATCAATTGAGGTATTTGAAGAAAGCTGTCTTATTAATTTTATTTCTCCTTTCCTAAAAAAATTCTATCTTAAAGACTTCCGTGAACTTCCAGATAGAATAGAACTCCTTCCATTATTTGCTGTTAATAAAACAATAACTAGAATGGGAGGAGAGATTAAACTCAAAGATGATAAAGTTTCTATAGAACTTCCTAGATCCGAGTGAAAGGTATTTTAACAAAATTTGTCCAAGATCTTATAGGGTTAGAGGGTTGACAAGAGAGTTTATTCATCATATTTTCTTCTCCTAAATATTAAGAATTTTAATAAAGGGGGATAAAATGAAAACTTATAAAATAGCAGTAATACCTGGAGATGGAACAGGTCCTGAGGTTATAAGGGAAGGAATAAAAGTCCTAAAATCTGCTCAGGATAAATTTAACTTCAACTCTGAAATCATTGAATATGATATAGGTGCAGAAAGATATTTAAAAACAGGAGAAACTCTCCCAGATTCTGTATTGGAAGAACTAAAGACTTTTGATTCCATTTATTTGGGAGCCATAGGAGATCCAAGAGTAAAACCGGGAATTCTTGAAAAGGGTATTTTACTCAGGTTAAGATTTGAGCTTGACCAATATATAAACTTAAGGCCTGTAATTCTTTATGATAAAAGATTTTGTCCTTTAAAAGAAAAAGAAGAAAAAGATATAGACTTTGTGGTTATAAGAGAGAATACTGAGGGACTATATTGTGGTGCTGGAGGTTTTCTAAAGAAAGAAACTGAAGATGAAGTAGCCATTCAAGAAAGTATTAACACATATAAAGGTGTTGAACGGTGTATAAGATTTGCCTTTGATTATGCCAGAAAAAGAAATAAAAAAAAGCAAGTCACTCTTTGTGGGAAAACCAATGTTCTCACTTTTGCTTTTGATTTATGGGAAAGAACCTTTTATAAAGTTGCCAAAGAGTATCCTGATATAAAGACAGATTATGCTCATGTTGATGCAACTTGTATGTGGATGGTCAAAAATCCTGAATGGTTTGATGTGATTGTAACTGACAATATGTTTGGAGATATCATAACTGACCTGGGAGCAATAATTCAAGGAGGAATGGGCATCGCTGCTGGAGGAAATCTAAATCCAGAAGGAGTTTCTATGTTTGAACCAATTGGAGGAAGTGCTCCAAAATATACTGGTAAAAATGTTATTAATCCTTTAGCAGCTATATCTGCTTTATCTCTTATGCTTGAAACTTTAGGAGAAGAGAAAGCAAGTAAAGCAATTGAGGAATCCGTAAAAAAAGTTGTTAAAGAAAAACTTCAAAGCCTTTCTGCAGGGAAAATGGGTTATTCTACTTCTGAAGTAGGAGATTTAGTTGTTGAGAATTTACTTGAAATATAAAGATAACCCTCTTGACTTTTTGGATAAATAATTTATTTTTTCCTTGGAATAGTTAAGGGAAAGCGGTGAGAATCCGCTACAGCCCCGCTACTGTATTTGGCAACGAAAGCTGCAATATACCACTGGGTGTTTCTACACCTGGGAAGGTGCAGTAAGTAGGTAGGAGGCCATAAGTCAGGAGACCTGCTATTCCGAAAAGTACTCCGAGGGGAGGAAAAATATTAATAGGATTAAAGAGATATCTTATATAACAATATTTACGTCTTTAGCGTTAGGATTTGGTTTTTTACTTTCCTATATACCAAATCTTGAGTTAACTACTTCTACAGTTTTCCTATCTGGAGTTTTATTTGGACCAAAGGTAGGCATTTTAGTTGGAAGTCTTACCTTCTTGATCTTTGGTTTACTAAACCCTCTTGGGTTGTCTCCTATCCCTCTTCTTTTATCTCAAATTGTTGGTGGAATCTTAATAGGTTTTGTAGGAGGTTTTTGTAATGAAAAAGGATGGAATAAAAGTTATATTTTTGGACTTCTAGGATTTATTCTTACAATTCTATATGACTTATTGACAACATTTGGAGGAGCCATTTTATTCTTCCCGAAAAAGAAAACTCTTTCTGCCTATCTTCTTGCAGGTCTTCCTTTTAATCTATGGCACATTTTCACTCAAGTTTTTATTTACGGAGTGATTCTATCTCAAATAGCAAAGAAAATTAAAAGAAAGGAGGCTTTATGTTGTTAATTTTAATAGGGACAATGTATTTTGAATTAGAAGGGATAACTGTAATAGGAAAGAGGCTTGAAGCTTTACCCTATCAAGTTGAAGTGATTGAAGTGGAAGATTTAATTACTATTGAAGATCTTGGAGAAATTCTTGAGAAAAAAGCAGGAATTTATATTTATAGTTATGGGGAGCCAAATTCTTTAACAGAAACGAAGCTTCATGGCTGTACTTCAAAGCACACTTTAATAATGTTAAATGGGCATAGGATAAATGATCCAAAAAATGGAGGTTTTGATCTTTCTGTAATACCTTTAAGAGCTGTAAAAAAAATTGAAATAATAAAAGGTTCTTCTTCCGTATTTCAAGGGTCTAATGCAATTGGAGGCATTGTAAATATCATTACTGGAGAAGAAGTAAATCAATTAAAAGTCCAAGCTAATTCAAATTCTTCATTAATGGGAGGGATTGAGTTTTATAAATATGGTGTAAATGGGAACTTATTGCTTGAAAAAGGAAAGGGAGATAGGAGTAATACGGACTATGAAAGATACTCTTTTAGTTCTAATTGGGAAGGTTTGAATTTGGTTTTATCTCATAGAAAGTTAGGGGTCCCCGGTCCCCTTCCTCAAGAAGGAGTAATTCCAACTTTTGGCGATGCTACTGCAACTTCATTGTTTGATCATCAAAAAGTAGATTTCCTAGATCTATCTTATAATAAGGTTTTTCCAAAAGGAGAACTTGGAATAGTTATCCAACCTGTGCTTAGTTGCGAATTATTCAAATATAACTGGAAATATTCAGATTATATAACTGGAGAACCTGTAGAGGCATCCGCTAAATACAATACAATAGTGGGACAATTTAATACAAAATTTTTATACAAAATAGCTTCCTTAGAAATTAATTTAGAGAAAGATAAGGTTTGGGGGACTCAATATTTACCAGAGACAACCTCTTTTTATCCAGAAGAGGAAAAAGCAGGAATTTCTCTCTCTTTGTTTAAAGAAAATGGACTTTTCAATAATTTTCTTTCCTTAAGAGAAGACTGGTATAGAAGTTTTGGGTTTCATCCTTCTTTTACAGTGGGAAGTAGAGTTTTCATTAATCCTTTAGAGGTTTTTATTTCTATTGGCTCTGCATTTCAGGCTCCCACTCTAAACGATCTTTATTATCCAAATTTTTCTAATAGTGAACTTAAGCCAGAGTCTTCTATGGGATTAAATGGAGGAATTAAGATAAAAGGATTTTCTATCTCTGGGCATATAGAAAACATAAAAGACAGAATTGGATATAATGAGTTCTGGATTCCTCAGAATATCTCTAAGAGCAGAGTTTTTGGAATTGATGTGAGTGCTAAAGGAGAATTAAACCACATTTCCTATTCTTTAGGATATTCGTATCTTGATGGTTATGATGAAGAAGATGATCTGAAAAGAGAACTTCAATATCATCCAAAACATTCTCTTTATGGTGTTGTTTTTCATAAGGGTCCTATAAACACTGAAATTTCAACAAAATGGATGGGAGAACGGAAAAAATTATTTTATGAAGGATGGAAAAAAATAGAAAGTGATTTTATAGTAGATTTGGGAGTTAGTAAAGAGATAAATAACATTTCCTTTGGTTTTAATGTAGACAATCTTTTAGATGCTAAATACATAACAGCATTTGGTAATAGTCTCTATGACAGGGATTATCCTGGGCTAAGAAGGTGTTTTAACTTATGGGCTAAGCTTTTATTCTAAGGTTAGGTAATTTAAACAAAATCCGAAAATAGCTATGAATAAATCAAAAAGGGACATATGTTTTGAGCTTAAATGGATATTGCTAATCCAATAAAGAATTAATTCCTTTTGGGAAAAGAAGACCTCTTAATTTGATAAGGAATTTTGTAAATTTATGAAAAATTTGTGGAATTTAGTAGTCCATATTCGGTATAAAAAAACAAAAATCAATTATTCCTATCTCTATATTTCTTAATATACTTATAGATTGAGAGTCAATGGAGTTTGAAATTTTTGAACAGGTTGTGAAGGAAATTTTAAAAACTATTCCTGAAAAATACCTAAGAATCCTTAAAGAAGAAGCAATAGAAATCATTTGTAGAGAAAAGGTTCCAGATGTATTACAAGAAAACTATCCTTGTAAAATCATTTTTGGTATATTTGCTGGTACCTCAAAGAAAGATAAAAATAGCTTTGGAATTCATTTCCAACCAACGAGGATAGAAATTTATAAAGAAAGTTTTGAGAAGGTCTTTGGAAAAGAGATAAATCCTCTAATGAAGGATCAAATTCTTAAGACATTAATTCATGAAATGGCTCATCATTTCGGTTTTAATGAAGAAAAAATAAGAGAAATTGGATATTAACTTAATAAAGTTTTCTTCTTTTCCATCTAAGGTATAAGTAACCTACTACAAGTCCTCCTAAATGTGCAAGATGAGCTATGTTTCCTTTTCTCTCAAACAAATAAACAAATTCAAGTATTCCAAATATCCAAACCGCGTATTTTGCATCCAAGGGAATGAGAAAAGGAAATATTATCAATTTTGTTCTCGGAAAGGTAACTCCAAAAGCAATTAAGATCCCGAAAACCGCTCCCGAGGCTCCTATTACCGGAATAACAGATTTTGAATTAAATAAGGAATATATTAAAGCAGCGCCAATCCCACAGATAAAGTAATATTTACAGAATTCTCTTGTTCCCCATAAATATTCAAGCTCCTTACCAAACATCCATAAGATATACATATTTATTAAAAGATGGAAGATTCCTCCATGCAAAAACATATATGTTATTCCCTGCCAAATATGACCTTTCATGAAATCTCTTGGTATTAAAGCAAAAAGTCTTATAAAAGGAGAAGCCATCGAAGGAAAAAGCATCTCCATAAAAAATTGGACTGTGAAAACTATAAGATTTAGAAGTATAATATTCTTAAGCCCATTTTGGGTGTGTTTTAATCTCATATAAAGACGCTCCTTTATTTTAATAAATCCATTTTAAGAGGTAACCTAATACAAGAATCCCTATAAAACCAAATAAATTTACTTTTAACATAAAGCCTATAATAACTGTAAAAATATGTAAGTCAAGAGTGAAAGGATGAAAACCCACTTCTAAAGGAGAAGTCATAACTTTCTTTACAGCACTATCTGGAAGAATTTTTCCTAAAAGTTCTCCTAAAAAACTTCCAAATATTAAACCAATGATTAAAATTAATATTGTGAGTCCTAATTTTTCTTTTAATTTGCGCAAATTTTAATCCTCCTTTTTAATTTTGTATAAACTTGAAAGCTAAAAATACCCGTGATAGAACCAGTGATTAAAGAAACCAAGATATAGATGGGGGAGAGGTAAAAGAAAGAAACCTGAGGTAGGAAAAAACTCGTAGCAATCAAAAGTTGAGTAATTATATGCACTTCAGCTCCTATTATACTTATTCCAATAAGGCTGATAGGAAGTTTGCTCTTTAAAATCGTCCACATAGCGAGTGTGCTTATTAAAGTTCCACTCATAGAAAATAAGAATGTAGGAGAAAAGAGCTTCGCTAATACTAAACTTCCTATTAGGGATTTTAATATACCTATTAGAAGAGACTCTTTTAGACCAAAGAAAATTAAGGCAAGAAGAATAAATATATTTGCAAAACCAATGCGGATTCCAGGTAAAGGGGTTGGGAAAAAACTTTCTATCACAAATATAGAGATAGAAGCAGCTGAAAATACTGTTATATATCCTATTCTATTCAGTGATTGCATCATATTCCTTTCCAGTTATTTTTATTACGACTCTATTAGGAATGCAAATTATACTCTCTCCTTTCTTCGAAATCCATCCTTTCTTTTCACAGATCTTTAAAGGACAAGGTGCATCCAAAATTCTCGCTTTTCCATCTTTTATTATAACTTTTGCATAGCCAATTTTCCCTTTTATAATAAGTTCTCTATCTTGAGTTAAAGGATAAACAAAATTATCTCTGTTGTCAACACTTATTATTACTTTTTCCCCTTTACTTCTTGGAATAAAGAAAATAAACAACAGAAAAAATATTATAACAAATAAGTCGCCTATTTTTAAAGGATGAAATCTACTTTCCTGCCACAATTAGAACACTTCCCCTCTGTAATCCCAACAATTTCAGTATAATATCCAACTCTTTTTACAAGAGTACCTGAACACTTAGGGCAATAAGTGTCTTCAGTACCTTTTATTTGAGCATTTCCAATGTAAACATAATAAAGATATTTTTTTGCAATCTCGTAAGCTTTTTTTAGAGTGCTAAGAGGTGTGGGTGGTTTTTTATATAAATAATTTGGAAAATACCTCGAGATGTGTAATGGAATTGTTTTCTTAATAGAAGATAAATATTCAGCTAATTCTTCAGTTTCTTCATCATTATCTCCCGGAACTAATAGATTTGTAACTTCTATATGGATAAGTTCAGATGATCTCTCAATAGTCTTTTTTACAGTAGAAAGGCTACCTTTAAGAACTCCTTTGTAATACTCAGAACTCATAGATTTAAGATCAATATTCATAGCTTTTATTATCTTGAGCAAATCATTAAGAGGTTCTTCTAAGATCTGCCCATTAGTGACCATTACAAGGTCTATTCCTTCTTTTTGGGCGTATTCTGCAGTGTCTTTTATAAATTCGAACCAGATGATCGGTTCACTATAAGTAAAAGCTATGGAAGAAACATGATATTCCCTTGCAAGAGCAATAAGTTCTTGAGGGGTAATTTCTCTTGTAGAGGTCCTTTGAGCAGATATTGTATAATTCTGGCAGTAAGGACACCTCATATTACACCCGTTAGGAGAAAGAGATAAAATTCCTGTTCCCGGACGAAAGTGAAAAAGAGGCTTTTTCTCAATTGGATCTACAGCAATAGAAGTTGTCAAACCATAATTTTGAGCATATAAAATTCCGTTTTCGTTTTTTCTTGCCCAACAAAGGCCCTCTTTTCCAGGAAGTATTATACATTCATGGGGACAAAGTTTACATTTTACTTTTGAATTTTCTAACACTTCATAATATTCCGCTTCTCTTTTATTCATATTTTTTTATATCTATAAATTTATGAATATTCATAGCTGTGTCAACAAGTATGGCTTCTATTTTGTTCTTCTTCACAAATTCTATAGCTTTCTCTATTTCCATAGCCATTAAAGCAGTGGCAATACAATCTCCTTTAATACCTTCCTTTGCAATAACTGTGGCTCCTATTATTCCTAATGAAGGATATCCGCTATAGGGATTCACTATATGATGATATCTCTTCCCTTCTTTCATAAAATATCTTTCATAGTCTCCGGAAGTAAATACAAAACAATCGCTAACTTTTAAAACCCCTATTATTCCATTATAATCTCTCGGGTGCCTAATTCCAATTCTCCAATCTTTTTTTCCTCTCTTTTTCCCCACCACTAAGATGTCTCCTCCCGCATTTACTAATCCAGAAGAGATGCCATACTTATTAAATAGGCTTTTGGCTCTATTTAGAGCATAGCCTTTTGCTGCTCCTCCAATATTTATACTAAACTCCTCAGGCATAAAAAGAGTGTCTTTTTTAAATTTTATTTTTTTATAGTCTACAAAAGAAAGAAGTGCTTTTATCTCTTCCTTATAGGGAATTCTAGGCTCTTTAAAATAATTCCATTTTTTTAGTATTGGATCTACTGAAGGATCAAAATATCCATTTGTATTCTTAGAAACAAAGAGAGCTTCTTTCAATATGGTAACGATGGTTGTATCTACAACACCATTTTTTATTCCCATTATTTCAAGAGAGTTTATTCTCTCGAATTCTCTTTTTATATCTTTTATAAAATTCTTCGCAATTATTGGATTTTTTACATAAATTTTGCCACTTACATAAGTATCGAAATAGAAACCTTCAAATGTAAATTCCTTCAGTGTTATAAAGAATAAAATAAAAAGCAAAGGGAAAAGGAAAGAAAAACATAGAAAAATAAAAAGAAATTTTCTTTCTCTCATTTAAAAAATACCCATAAAAGTGCCAAATATAATATAGAACAAGATTAGAGGACTTCCTTTACTCTTTCAAAAGCCCAATCTATTTCTTCTTTTGTAATAATAAGAGGTGGAGCAAATCTGATAACGAACTCATGCGTTTCTTTACACAAAAGCCCTTTCTCCTTTAATTTTTCCGCATAAGCTCGAGCAGGTTCTTTCAACTCAACTCCTATCAAAAGTCCTTTACCTCTAACTTCTTTAATCACAGGATTTTTTAAAGAACGGAGTTTCTCCATAAAATACTCCCCAAGAGAAAGAGCTCTTTTTGGTAGATCTTCTTCTATAATATAATCAATAGCTGCAATTCCAACAGCAGCAGCTAAAGGATTTCCTCCAAAGGTTGAACCATGATCTCCAGGATTAAAAACACCAAGAACCTCTCTTGAGGAAGCAAAAATAGAAATTGGATAAACTCCACCTCCTAAGGCTTTTCCGAGAACTATTCCGTCTGGTTTTGCATCATCCCACTCCCAGGCAAACAACTTTCCTGTTCTTCCTAACCCCGTTTGAATTTCATCAAGGATAAAAAGAACATTATTCTCTTTGCAAATTTCCTTCACTTTTTTTAAGTATCCAGAGGGAGGAACAACAACTCCTCCTTCGCCTTGAATTGGTTCCAGTAAAACAGCAACAGTATTTTTATTTATTTTTTCTTTTATTGCTTCTGCGTCCCCATAAGGAACCACTTTAAAACCAGGAGTTAAGGGACCAAAGCCATCTTTATATTGCTCTTCTGTAGAAAAAGAAATTATGGTGATAGTTCTACCGTGAAAATTATTTTTAGCAGTTATAATTTCTGCTTTATCTTTTGGAACCTTCTTCACTTTATATCCCCATTTTCGGGCAGCTTTAAGAGCTGTCTCCACCCCTTCCGCTCCTGTATTCATAGGAAGAGCCATTTCCATACCTGTTATCTCACAAACCTTTTTCAGAAATAGGGGCAATTGGTCATTCCTAAAAGCGCGGGAAGTCAAAGTTAGTTTATCTAATTGCTCTTTCATCTTCTTTATTATTATAGGATTTCTATGCCCATGATTTAAAGCAGAATAGGATGAAAGCATATCCATATACTTGTTACCTTCAAGATCCCACACCCAAACTCCTTCACCCTTACATAACACCACATCAAGAGGTTTGTAATTATGAGCTCCATAAAGATCATCCATTTTTATTAATTCTTTACTTGAATAATTCATCTTTTTTCTCCTTTTTGAATATTTATTCACTTATTTTACATTTTAAACAATTTAAAATAATTTTTGTAAAAATCAAGTTTTTTAATAAAGATTTTTAAAGAGTTTTTGAGAAGAAATATTTACTAAAAACTCTTTTTATCTTAATAATTAAGTATTAGAGAATTACATTTTAGAAAAACTTAAAGGCGGAGGGGGTTGACTTTTTTCAAACTTTTGTTATAGTTAATTTACTTAAGAAAGGAGTATTTTTTAAATGGGAGTAGAGTTGGGGATTTTAAACTAATATATTCTAAAAGAAAAACATCTTTCATAGATGTTATCTTTTTGATTTGTTTATACATCCTCAAAAGTTCAGTTATTTCTAAGGATAAAGAATTAATTATTAAATCTAAGAAATATTTACCTTTAGACTTAAGACAAATTTTATTTCTTCTCAAAAAGGAAATCAAAATGGAGGTATTACTTTTAAAATGAATAAAGAGAAAATGATAGATAAAAAGAAATTAAGTGGAGCAGAAATTCTAATTAAAGCTTTAAAGGGAAAGGATATAAAAGTAATATTTGGTTATCCTGGGGGAGCTGTTATAGATATATTTAACCTTCTTTACGATACTGACATAGATTTTTACCTAACTAGACATGAACAAGGTGCAGTGCATGCTGCAGACGGGTATGCAAGAGCTTCTGGGAAACCTGGAGTTTGCATAGCCACATCTGGTCCTGGGGCAACTAATCTTGTCACAGGGATAGCGACTGCGTATATGGATTCAATTCCAATTGTTGCTATTACTGGCCAGGTACCTACGAGTTTAATAGGAAACGATGCTTTTCAAGAGGTAGATACAACAGGGATAACAAGAGCTATTACAAAGCATAACTATCTAGTAAAGGACATTGATGAATTTGCTCAAATTATAGAAGAAGCATTTTATATTGCCACAACAGGTCGCCCCGGACCCGTATTAATTGATATCCCTAAGGACATTCAGCAAGGAAAGACCTCCAAAATAGAGAGTGGGCCAATTAATATACCAGGTTATAAACCAACTCTTGTAGGGAATATGAAACAAATAAAAAAGGCAGCCGAATTTATTGAGAAAGCCAAGAAACCAGTTATTTATGCTGGAGGAGGAATTATTACCTCTGGAGCTTCAGAGCTTTTAATAAAATTTGCAGAAAAGATTAATACTCCTGTCACTACAACTTTGTTAGGATTAGGAGGCTTTCCAGGAACACACGAACTTTTCCTTGGAATGCTTGGGATGCACGGGACTCAATATGCAAATTACGCCATTATGGAATCGGACCTCATTATAGCTATAGGAGCACGTTTTGATGATAGAGTCACAGGGAAAATTTCTGAATTTGCTCCCCATGCAAAGATTATTCATATTGATATAGATCCTGCTTCTGTTGGTAAGAATGTCAGAGTTGATATACCAATTGTTGGAGATGCAAAATTGGTTCTCAAAGATCTTTTAAAAGTCGTAAAACCCAAAAAAAACGAGGATTGGCTAAAAGTTGTAAACGCTTGGAAAGAGAAATATCCTCTCCGATATGAAAAAAAACCAAATGTGGTTTCTCCTCAATATGTGGTGGAGTGTATAAGAGATATTACGAAAGGAAATGCTATTATAGCTACGGAAGTGGGACAAAATCAGATGTGGGTTGCTCAATATTACAAGTTTGATAAACCAAGAACCCTTCTTACCTCTGGGGGGCTTGGAACAATGGGTTACGGTTTTCCTGCAGCTATAGGAGCAAAAATTGCAAGACCTGAATTACCAGTCTTTGATATTGCAGGAGATGGAAGTATTCAAATGAATATTCAGGAACTCGCAACAGCGGTTACAAAAAATATTGGAGTTAAAATTGTTATCTTAAATAACGGTTACTTAGGCATGGTTAGACAATGGCAAGAATTATTCTATAATAAAAGATATGCAGCTACGTGCCTCAAAACAGGAGCCTTGAATCCTAATAAATGCAAGAAAGTAGAAATGCCTCTTGAATATTCTCCTGATTTTGTTAAGCTTGCAGAAGCTTACGGGGCTACGGGGATAAGAATCTATAAGAATGAAGAAGTAAAAGGAGCTATTAAAAAAGCTTTAGAGATAGAAGGTCCTGTTATAATAGACTGCATAATTGATAGTGAAGAAAATGTTTTCCCGATGGTTCCTGCTGGAGCTTCTCTAAGACAAATGATAGGAGGAATGGCATAATGAAAAGAATCATTTCTGTTTTGGTTGAGAATAAATTTGGTGTTCTTGCGAGAGTTTCAGAGATATTCAGTAGCAGAGGCTTCAACATTGAAAGTCTTTCTGTAGGAGAAACCTTAGATTCAAAACTATCTAGGATAACTATCGTTGTTGAAGGAGATAATGTAGTTTTTGAAGAAATAAAGAAGCAATTAAATAAACTGATTAACGTTATAAAAGTTAGAGATTTTACTGGTGTAGACCATGTAGAAAGAGAAATGGTATTAATTAAGGTGAATCTTTCAAGGAAAACAAGAGCTGAGCTTATGGAGATAGTAAATATCTTTAGGGCAAAAATTGTAGATGTTGGAAAAGATGCTATGACTGTAGAAATCACAGGTAGAGATAATAAGATTCAAGCTTTCATTGAATTAGTTAAACCATTTGGTATTGTTGAAATTGTGAGGACTGGAAAAATAGCAATTTCAAGAAATAAAAAAAAGGAGGAAAATAATGGCTGAAATTTTCTATGATAAGGATGTAAACTTTGAAATCTTAAAAGAAAAAACAATTGGAATTGTAGGTTACGGAAGTCAAGGTCATGCACAAGCTCAAAACCTTCGAGATTCAGGCTTAAAGGTTATTGTTGCAGAGCTTGAAGGAACACCTAATTATAAACTAGCAAAAGAACACGGTTTTGATCCAATAAATGCAAAAGAACTTTCTAAAGAAGCAGATATAATTTCAATGTTAGTTCCAGATGAGATTCAGGCTCAAGTTTATAAAGATTCAATTGAACCCAATTTGAAAGAAGGAAAAGCCTTGCTTTTCTCTCACGGATTTAATATAAGATTCAAACAAATATTGCCACCCCTTTATGTTGACGTGATAATGGTAGCTCCAAAAGGTCCAGGCCATCTTGTGAGGAGTGAATATGTAAGAGGTGGGGGAGTCCCTAATCTTGTAGCTGTGGAAAATGATGCGAGTGGCAATGCTTTTGACTTAGCTCTTGCTTATTCGAAAGGAATTGGAGGAACAAGGGCAGGGGCTATAAAGACTACATTCGCCGAAGAAACAGAAACAGATTTATTCGGAGAACAAGTAGTTCTTTGTGGAGGAGTATCTGCTTTGGTGAAGAAAGCTTTTGAAGTTTTAATTGAAGAAGGTTATCAACCAGAAGTTGCATATTTTGAATGTATGCATGAGTTAAAGCTAATTGTGGATCTTTTCTATCAGGGTGGTCTGAGTTATATGAGATATTCTGTGAGTAATACTGCAGAATATGGAGATTTCACAAGAGGAGAAAGAATTATTACAGAAGAAACAAAAAAGGAGATGAAAAGGATCCTTAGGGAAATAAAGGATGGATCATTTGCAAAGGAATGGATTGAGGAAGCGAGAAAGGGGAAACCAAATTTAAAAAAGTTTGAAGAAAGAGATAAAAATCATCCTATTGAGGTTGTTGGTAGAAAGCTTCGTAGGATGATGGACTGGATAGATAGTAAAGAGGTGTAAAAGGATTAAAATGGGTGAAAAATTAATAAAAATATACGATGCTACTCTTCGTGAAGGAGCACAAGCAGAAGGCGTTTCTTTTTCTGTTACTGATAAGCTAAAAATAACAAAGCTGTTAGATGAACTTGGTATAGATTATGTTGAAGGAGGTTGGCCTGGATCTAATCCAAAAGATGAAGAATATTTCAAAGAAGTTAAGAAATTAAAACTGGATAAAGTTCGCATTGTAGCATTTGGAAGCACTTGTCACAAAAACACAAAACCTGAGGAAGATGAAAAAATTAATGCTTTACTTAAATCTGAAACTCCTGTGATTACAATATTTGGAAAAAGTTGGCCTCTCCATGTGAAAGACGCTTTAAGAACAACCTTAGATGAAAATCTAAGGATGATAAGAGAAAGTATTCGATATCTAAAATCAAAGAATAAAGAGGTTATCTACGACGCTGAACATTTTTTTGATGGGTATAAAGCGGATAGTAAATATGCTTTAAAAACCCTTGAAGCTGCTCTTGAAGGAGGAACGGATGCTTTAGTGTTATGCGATACTAACGGAGGCTGTCTCCCTGATGAAATTAAAGAAATCACAAAGGAAGTAAAGACTAAATTTCCAGACGTAATAATAGGGATTCATGCTCATAACGATTCAGGAACTGCTATGGGAAATACTCTTGCTGCTGTTTCAGCAGGAGCAGAGCTTGTTCAAGGAACTATAAATGGATACGGAGAAAGATGTGGAAATGTGGATCTTAGTGCTTTAATCCCTAATCTTCAACTAAAAATGGGATTTAATGTTTTGCCTCTAGTAAAGTTAGCTCAACTCACCCGAGTCGCAAATGCTGTAGCTTATATAGCTAACCAACCTCCACCTCACCGATCTCCTTATATCGGAAGAAGCGCTTTTGCTCATAAAGCAGGGGTCCATGTATCGGCTATGCGGCGAAATCCCCTTTCTTATCAACATATTAATCCAAAACTTGTAGGGAACGAATCAAGAATTTTGATTTCAGAGTTAGCAGGAAAATCTAATCTGATGAGTAAAATTGAAAAGATGAAGATTTTTGATAAAATTGATAATATAAACGAGGTTCTAAAAAGAATACTTAAAAAAATAAAAGAATTAGAACATGAAGGATTTAGTTTTGAAGGAGCTGAAGCTTCAGTAGAGTTACTATTACTTCGTTCGCTTAAAGATTATGCTCCACCTTTTAAAATGTTAGACTTTATGGTAGTGGTTGAACATAGAGAAAAGAGAGGTATTTTTGCAGAGGCAACAGTAAAAGTTCTTGTAGGCGATCAAGTTCTACACGTTGCTTCTGAAGGGAATGGTCCTGTTGACGCTTTGTACCTCGCTTTAAGTAAAGCTTTAAGACAAGTCCATCCTTATATAGAAAAATTTCACCTTGTTGACTATAAAGTTCATATTATAAATAGTGAAAAAGGAACTGGAGCAATTACAAGAGTAATGATTGATATGCAGCTTAACAATAAATACTGGACTACAGTGGGTGCCTCTACAAACATAATTGAAGCAAGTTGGATTGCTCTTTCTGATGCAATGGAATATGGAATAAATTTAAAAAAAGGATTAAGTGGTTAAATTTTTATAAAAAGAAAGTCATTTAGTGAGTGCCTTCATCTTATCTATAAACAATTTTAAAGAGAGAGTGCAGAATAGATTTTCTGGCATCTTAAGAATCCATTTATCCTTATTTTTTCCAATTATTATTGATTCTTTTCTAATTAAAGTATCATCTTTTAAGAAAATATTTAATAAAAATTTATCTTCTTTTTCTTCATATTTAAGCAATTTGGCAACAGAATCTTTTTTACAAATTGCTTCTTCTAACAATCCCTCTAAGAGTTTAGAAATATTTTGATGAGGAAGAGAAATTTCTTTAGGAATCTTATACTCTTTCATTCTAA
The DNA here is from genome assembly GCA_039804165.1 of candidate division WOR-3 bacterium. NCBI lineage: Bacteria > Pseudomonadati > Caldifarciminota > Caldifarciminota bacterium. The sequence continues at coordinate 12,998 of JBDRZZ010000016.1, read as the reverse complement.
ATTTTTTCTTAGGATGAACTTTCTTTTGAAAAATCATATAAAAAATTTCTTTGCCTTCTTTCTTCCACTTCCTCTCATACTTGGTAGAGAAATGACCTGATAATTCGTTTGTCCAACCTTTTTTAAATAAAGAATTCCATAAATAAGTAGAAGCAATTTCTTCAAGAATAAAATCACGATAGAAAGGGTCATCCGTAGCGATTATCAATTTACCTTTATCATCAGAACAAGCTGCTGCAATTGTAAGAAACTCTCTATCAAGGAGTCTATTCTTTAGATGTCTTTTCTTTGGCCAAGGATCGGGAAAGTTAACATATATGTGAGAGAATGATTTTTCTGGAATTAAAACAACAAAAGCGGCTTTTGCTTCTAAACAAATTAATTTAACACTGGATATACCTTCTTTCTCAATTGCTTTTTTAGCTTTACGAAAAGATTCCTCTGAATAATCAATGCCCAAAAAATTTCTTTCAGGATGTGCTTTTGCCTTTTTTATTAAAAATTCTCCATTTCCAAATCCTATTTCACAGTCTATAGGATTATTGTTCCCAAAAAGTCTTTCCCATTTTAAGGGTCTATCTAACTCTTTCCAGTTGAGCCCTACATTCATAAGTAAAAATTAAACAAGAAATTATTTCTGTCAAGCTATATTATTTCTTCAACCAGTTAATTATAAATAAAAGCAATATAGCTCCTATAAAAGATGTTAACAAAGAACCAATAATACTACCCACGGATACTCCTAAAATTGATGAAATTCCAAAGAGATTAAATAAAAATCCTCCAATTAAAGATCCGATACAACCTATTATAATATTCCCTAAGATTCCATAACTTTCTTTCTTCTTCACAACCTTACTTGCAAGTGAACCCGCTATCGCTCCTATAATCAAAAACAAAAGTAGATTCATCTTCATATAATCCTCCTTTTATAGGTCTCAACTTATCTTACCTTCTCTAATCAACTTTAAAGCAATTTCAACTAATTTAGGATCAAATTGAGTTCCCGAATTTTCTTTAAGTTCCTTTATAATTCTTTCTTTTTCAAGACCTTCTCTATAAGGTCTTTCTGAAAGCATCGCACTAATTGCATCAGCAATAGCGAGAATCCTCGCAGATAAAGGTATTTCCTCTCCCTTTAATCCCTTAGGAAAACCATTTCCATTAAACCTCTCGTGGTGATATAAAACAGAATTCAAGATTTTTTTATTTTGAACTGAGGGAGAAATTATAAATTTCCCTATTTCAGGATGTTTCTTCATTATTTCATATTCTTTTTTTGATAAATTACGCGGTTTTAATAAGATAGAATCCGGAATGCCAACTTTTCCTATATCGTGTACTAAAGCTGCATAGCCAAGAATTTCCTTTTCTTTTTCAGAAAAACCAAGTTCTTCAGCTATTTTAATAGAAATATCCTTCACTTGCTTTGAATGTCCTTCCTGATAAGGGTCTTTCGCCTCAAGAGCATTAACTAAAGAAGTTATAGTATCAAGCATTCTCCTTTCTAACTTTTGTCTCTGTTCTTCTACTTTCCTTTCTAATTCTAATTGATAATTTTTCTTTATTTTTAAAAGAAAGTTTCTTTCTTTAACCTTCTCAAGGACTCTTATAAGTTCTTCGGGAAAGACAGGTTTTACAAGATAATCAAAAACCCCTAATCGCATTGTGCTTCTTATCACATCAATATCTTTAAACGCTGTAACCATTACTATTGAAACATCAGGATTTATGTTGATAAGTCTTTTTGCAGTTTCTATACCATTCATAGTAGGCATTTCAATGTCAAGGAGAATGCAATCATAATCAGTTTTCTTCTTAAATTCTTTAACCGCTTCTTGTCCATTTAATACTGCTTTGCACTGGTGACCTTGGATAGAAAGAAGATTAGAAAGAGACTTTAAAATTTTTTCATCATCATCTGCCAATAAAATTTCCATGGGAATTTTTTGGCCCTTTTTTACAATTCAATAACATCACCTTCTCGAGCTCCGAACACCTTTAATTCATTTCCTGTAATTCTATTTGCCAATTTTACGATCCTATCTATTTCTTTATCTTTTCTTGTAGGATCATAATGAGTAAGATAAAGTTTTTTCACATTACCCTCTTTTGCAAATTCTACAGCTTCTTCCCATGAGGAATGCCCCCACCCCTTATGTTTCTCAATTTCACTTCTTTCATACTGAGAGTCGTGAATAAGAATATCTGCATTTCTTATAAAATTTAGATGTCTCTCATAAGGAGTAATGGCAATATCCTGATGATCAAGTTCATTATCACTCATAAATACAAAAACTTTTCCATCTTCCTCAAACTTGAAAGCGTGAGTCTCAAGAGGATGATTTGTTAGGATAGAACAAATTTTCACTCCATCAATTGAAATGCCTGATTTTCTAATCTTTTCAAACTCAATCTTAGCTCCAACTTGTTTAAATGGAACAGGATAGTAAAGAGATTTCATTTGTCCTTTTAGAATATCCAATAATCTTTCATAAGTAGGGGAGGCAGCAAATATCTTTATTGAGAAATTCGGATTATAAATAGGAACAAAGAAAGGGAATCCTTGAATATGATCCCAATGAGAATGAGTAAGAAATAAATTAATCTGATTTATATTTTCTGATATGATATGATTTGAAAGAACTCTTATTCCAGAACCTGCATCTATTATAATTTTCTTCCCGCTTTTTATAGTTATCTCTACACAAGTTGTGTTACCTCCATATTTAACTGTATCTCGTCCGGGTGTTGGTATAGAACCCCTTGTTCCTAAAAGTCTAATTTTCATATACTGAATTTAATAAAAAATTTTAATTTTGTCAACCTTTCATTTTTAGTAAACTTCTCTAAGTTTAAGATAATCCCATTTATTTTTCACCATACTAATTTCATACATCTTGAAAATCCATAAAATGAAAAGCATTCTATACAATTATCGCATTAATACGATTTTACCTGTGTGAATCTTATTATTATCTACCTTCAACTTATAAAAGTAGATACCACAAGGAAGTAAATTGCCTATAGAATCTTCTCCATACCATTTATATGTATACTCACCTTTTTCTTGAGGTGTATTAACTAGCGTTTTTACTATTCTTCCCGAAATATCGTGTAAAGTCAACTCAACATAACCTTTTTCTGAAAGAGAATACCGAATTGTTACATAATCTGAGAATAGCTGCGGAAAGGAGAGACATTTGATCCTATTTAGATTCTCAGTCTCCTCTGCTTTACCTGTAAAGGAGGTAAGTCTATCAAGGGTTAAAGCATTAGTGAAATTCGGGTCTGTTTCTTCTGGAAAGCTCCATACACTCACAACTGTTCCATAATCTTCAGCTAAAAATTGATAGGAGATAGAAGTCACAGTGTCAGAGTAAGAAAATCCAGGTATAGTTATTTTCATAACAATAGTGTCGTAAGAGCACACGCGAAGACATTCATAGCTTCCATAAGGTATATTAACAGTTCCAAAGGCGTTAATATTTTTAGTTCCAAAATAAAAATATTCTATTGTACCCGTTTCTTCTTTCATTTGGAATCCCCAAGAGTATCTCCAAGAGTCTCCGTATTTTAAAGGTAGTGGTTGTAAAAAAGGAGGTTCGTATTTATGTAGGAAAGTATCACCTTCAACTATTCCAACCATTCCGAGAGTTTTAATAAAGTTATTATCAAGAACATGATATAGATAAACTTCTCCCGTGTCAGATGGTGAATAATCAACAAGATTTGTTCCTGGAAATGAATCTATAAATGGAGCGGAAGAAGATTCTATTATTATTGCTGTTCCCTCTTCACTACCCATGGGTTGTAAGAAATTCCACTCCTGGGGGCCACCTGTAGTTCCAAGATTAACAGTTACGTTCCCTGCGCTATTCTGAGTAATTTGAGTCCCTATTTCGTGAGGTATTTCATCCCAATCAATTTGAATTTGGGCAAATACACAAAAAGTAAAAAATAACATAATAAAATATAACTTTTTCATATAAACTTCCTTTTTATAAGAAAATTTTATAAATATTTTTTAAATTTGTCAAGATGTTTTTGTGACTCCATATAAACTCAGGAAGTTTTTTCTAAACAAACTTAACTTTTTATCTTCCTTCTTATAATAAAATTTTATTAAGGAGAAAAATTAAAAATATTTCTGAGAATTTTAATTTTGTTCTTCATTAACACCTGTTTAAAGAAGCCTCTTAGCAAAGAAAGCCCTTACGAAAATACGAAGTTACTTAGCTACTCCTTATAGTAATTCTTCTCTCTTTCCCAAAACGAGATATGAAGACAGCGCCAAGGTGAAAATCGAAGTGGATAGCTTTGGTATTCATATCTTTCATAGAAACGCATTATTAAATTGTTGTCTCGATTCTATTATGGGAGAAAATGCCTATAGTAGAAGATAATATAAGGCTTTATGAAGATCATTTTAGTCCACAATGCTATTGTCTCTGTCTCTATGAAATTATAGAAGTTAAAAGAAGTAGGCTCTTACTTTATTTAGATTTTTGTAACAAAGAGTTTTGTGTTTCGAAAAAGAATTGAGGTTGCTCTTAAATAAAAGCTTGACTTTCTTATTTATTTCAATATAATTTAAGTTAAGGCGGCGTAGCTCAGCTGGTTAGAGCAGTGGAATCATAATCCACGTGTCCGGGGTTCGAGTCCCTGCGCCGCTATTTTTTATATATTTTATGGAGTATAGAAAGTTTTACGAACTCATTGGGAAGTATTACCCTGAAGAAAAAATAAATTATTCTAAACCTAACAGTCGCATTAGAGAAAAACTAATTAAAGAATATTTAAAAAGAGAAAAAGGGCTTATAATTGACATTGGGTGTGGAGAAGGAAGATATTTAAAAGAAAATATAATAGGTGCGGATATCTCAATAGAAAAGCTTAAAAAAGCTAAAAAGAAAAGAAATCTCTCACTCCTTATTAATTTAGATATAGAAGGAGAACTTTGTTTTAGAGATAATTCTTTTGACTTTGTTTTATTTTCTGAAGTTCTTGAACATCTGAGATTTCCTGAAAAAGCCCTAAAAAACATATTTAATATCTTAAAACCTTCTGGAAAGCTACTTCTTACTGTCCCCCACAGATTAAGAAGGGCTATTGAATATGAGGATATCAAACCTTTACGTGAATATGGAATAAAAGAAGGAACTTATGGGAATAAATATATACACAGGAATTTCTCAAAAGAAGAAATTGCAAGTTTATTAAAAAAAACTGGTTTTGAAATCGTAGAACTTTATTCGATTGAAAATGAACTTAGGGGGTGGGGTAAGTTTGTTCTCCCTTTTATCAAATTCCCAAGATTTTATAAAATTATAGAACCTATATATCTAAATTTTGTATACAATTTTCTTTTTGAGACAGGACTTATAAAATTACAAAAGAAAATTTTCAAAGAAGGGATGAGATTATTTACTCTTTCTATAAAACCTTGACAAATAAAGGGAATATAATACTTTTTATAAACTTATATTCCTGGAGGTAAAAATAAACCCTGAAATAGAGAAAATATTAGCAAGAGTTGATACTGTAATAACAGAAGAAGAATTAAGGGAAAAACTTAAAAAAAATCGTCCCTTAAGAGTAAAACTTGGAATAGACCCCACTGCTCCTGATATTCATCTTGGTTTTGCTGTTGTGCTTCATAAGCTAAAAGACTTTCAAGATCTTGGGCATAAAGCAGTTCTCATTGTGGGAGATTTCACCGCAAGGATTGGAGATCCTTCGGGAAGATCAAAAACTCGTCCTCCTTTAAGTGAAGAAGAGGTTAAGAGAAATATGGAAAGTTATGAGGAGCAAATTTTCAAAATCTTAGATAAAGAAAAAACTGAAGTCCGATATAACTCTGAATGGCTTACAAAATTGACACCCTCAGAGATTGTAAAACTCGCTTCTCGAATAACTGTGGCAAGGATGTTGGAAAGAGATGATTTTGCAACAAGGTATAAAAACGAACAACCTATAGCTCTGCATGAGTTTCTCTATCCAATATTCCAGGCCTATGATTCTGTGGCTGTTAAAGCAGATGTAGAGCTTGGCGGAACTGATCAACATTGGAATCACCTCCTTGGAAGAGAAATGCAAAAGAGTTTTGGACAAGAACCTCAAGTAATTATCTTAATGCCAATCCTTGAAGGCTTAGACGGTAAGAGAAAAATGAGTAAATCCTATGGAAATTATGTAGGCATTGCTGAATCTCCTAAAGAACAGTTTGGAAAAATAATGTCTATTCCAGATGAGTTAATTTTAAGGTATTTTGAATTATGTCTTTCTTCCAGTAAGGAAAATTTAGAAGCTTTGAAAGAAAGATTGGAAAAAGGGGAAAACCCACGAGATCTTAAGTTAGAACTCGCCGAAAAAATTGTCTCTTATTATCACAATAAAGAAGAAGCAAAAAGGGCAAGAGAAGAATTCATAAAAGTTTTCTCAAAAAGAGAAGTTCCTGAGAATATTGAAGAAATAAAAGTTAAAAAAGGAGAGAAAATTTGGATTGTAGAACTTCTTAGTAAAGCAGGTTTAGTAAAATCCCGAGGAGAAGCAAGAAGACTTATAGAAGGTGGGGCTCTTAAGATAGACAGTAAAAAAATGGTAGATTCTACTTTGAATTTGTCTTTTGAAAAGGATACTGTTATAAAATTAGGAAAAAGAAAATTTCTTAAAATTAAAGTCGAATAAAAATGGGAAATAAAATTTCAATTATAGTCCCAGCTTACAACGAAAGAGAGAATTTATCTCCCTTAATGAAAGAAATAGATTCTATGGTAAAGAGAGATAAAAGGAATTATGAGGTTATAATTGTGGATGATGGTAGTGAAGATGGAACATTTGAGGAAGGCAATAGACTAAAGAAAGAATATAAATATCTAAGAATTCTTAGACACAAAACAAATCTTGGGAAAACAGAAGCAATATTAACTGGTTTTAGAAATTCAGAGGCGCCAATTTTAGTAATTATGGATGCAGATCTCCAATTCGATCCCAACGACATTCCTAAGCTCTTAGATGAACTTGAAAAAGGTTACGATATAGTCACAGGATGGAAACAAGGAGCTTATGAAAAAAGATTTGTTTCTTCTATCTATAACTTAATTTCAAGATGGATTTTTCATCTACCAATACACGACCAAAATGCAATTAAGGCTTTGAGAAGCAACATATTAGAAGAAATAAACTTAAGAAAGGATTGGCATCGTTATATAGTCGCCTTAGCTGTAAATAAAGGGTTTAAGGTTTCAGAAGTAAAAGTTACTTTAAGAGAACGTTTGTTTGGAAAATCTAAATATACTGGGAAAAAAAGAGTAGTAATAGGAATTATGGATCTTTTAGCAGTAAAGATTCAAATCTCTCTATTAAGGAAACCTTTTTTGTTTTTTGGAACTTCTGGAAGTGTTATGATTCTCTTGGGAGGGATAGTAGGAATTTATGGAATTATTAAAAGATTTGTTTATCACCATGGCTATAGGCCTCTCTTATATTTGGTTATTCTTCTTGTTATCTCAGGATTAGTTCTTTTCACAATAGGATTTATATCTGAAGCACTAACTGCTTTATCTGAAGATATAAAAAGGCTTGAAAGGGAAATTATCTCTCGTGAGCCTAAGAGAAAAACTTCAAAAAACAAGAGATAGTTTTAGCAAAAAATTACGAACAATTTTTGGAAGAAGGGATCCAAAGGCTCTATTTGATATTGAGAATCTTTTGTTAGAGGCAGACTTTGGTGTTGATACAACAAGATCTCTGATTGATTTATTAGAAAAAACCACTCCAGATAGATACTTGTCTTTATTGAAAGAAGAACTTTTAAAGATTCTCAAAAAACCTATTTGTGAAACTAAATCTTATAATAAACCAATTGTAGAACTATATGTTGGAGTCAATGGGGTAGGGAAGACCACAACGATAGGGAAAAGGGGTTGGCTCCTTAAACAAGAAGGGAAAAAAGTCCTTTTAGCTGTAGGGGATACTTATAGAACTGGAGCAAAAGAACAGCTTTCTATATGGGCTAGTAGAATTGAAGCAGATATTGTCAAATCAGAATATGGGGCAGATCCTGCTGCTGTTTGTTTTGACGCTGTAGATGCTGCAATAGCAAGAAAAGTAGATTACCTTCTAATAGATACTGCAGGTAGGCTCCACACAAGGAATGACCTTATGACAGAGATGAAAAAAATAAAAAAGGTTCTAAAAAAGAAAAGAGAAGATCTACCACAGGAGACTATTCTAGTAATTGACGCAACAACAGGACAAAATGCTCTTCAGCAAGCAAAACAATTTAACGAAGAAATAGGAATAACAGGAATTGTTTTGACTAAACTAGATGGGACTGCTAAAGGAGGAATAATCTTTGCTATTGTGAACGAAATAGGAGTTCCTGTGAAATATATAGGTTTAGGGGAAAAAAAAGAAGACTTAATGCCATTCTCTCCAGAAGATTTTATAGAAGCAATTTTAGAAGAATGACACCAGAAGAATATTTCAAAAAAGATCTTAATAAATCTATAGAGATAGAAAACCTTAAAGTCACACCAGTTTGGTTTGATTCAATGGGAGCAAAATCTATGTGCACATTCATTGAATCTCCAGAAGTCAAAATAATTATAGATCCGGGATTTGCAATAATGCAACCCTCCTATCCTTTAAAAGAGAACGAAAAACTCCTTTTTCTTGAAGCAGCGGAAAAAAGAGTAAAAGAATTTACAAAAAGGGCTGAAATAGTAATAATTACTCATTACCACTACGACCACCACAAAAGACCAATAGAGTTCCCAGAAAGCTATATAAATAAAACACTTTATATAAAAAATCCTAATGAATGGATAAATTACTCTCAATGGGAAAGAACAAGAATAATGTACGAGGACCTGATAAATATATTAGGTAAGTTTTTGAATACAAAAGACTTATATGAAGAACCAAAGGAGAAAGAATATAAAGATCCTTATGAGGATTTAAAATTGGTGCAAAAGAAAGATTTTGGAGATTATAGTAAAAGACGAGAACAACTTTTAAAAATTTGGAGAAACAATATGTTTAGCAATGCAACTTTTTGGAAAAAAGAGCTCTGGTTAAGAGAATTTGAAGTAGAAAAAACCAAAATAAATTTCATTAAAAAAGGAATTATAAGTTTCGGGTTAACAAATATTTATTTTCCAGGTCCTTTTTTCCACGGAATAGAATATGCTAAAACTGGTTGGGTAGAGCCTCTTTTAATAGAAAGAAAAGGAGTAAAAATTTTATTCTCATCAGACATTATGGGTCCAAACATTGAAGATTACGCATGGTGGATAATAGATGAAAATCCAAACGTGATAATTCTTGATGGTCCTTCTACGTATCTTTTAGGTTATATGTTCAATCAAGTTAATTTAGATAGATGTATAGAAAACGTTTCAAGAATAATAAAAGAGACAAATTTTGACATTATGATTTATGATCACCATTTACTAAGAGAAAAAACTTACAAAGAACATATGGGAGATTTTTACATTCTCGTAGAAAAGATAGGGAAAAGAGTTATTACAGCTGCAGAATGGTTTGGATTAAATCCTCTTGTAGAGTTACTGTAAAAGGAGGCAACTTATGATTATTTTTATAGGAATTACACTCATCGCAATTATTGGTGCCATCTTTGTGATTGTCACTTATAATTCTCTTATTCGCTTAAGGAATCTTTGTGATAATGCTTGGAGTGACATTGACGTTCAACTTAAAAGAAGATATGACCTTATTCATAACTTAGTTAATACAGTTAAAGGATATGCAAAACACGAAAAAGAGGTTTTTGAAAATATTACAAAAGCAAGGGCAGAAACTACCATAGCAAAGACACCCATAGAACAATCTAAAGCCGAAACCATGTTAACCAGAGCTCTCCGCCAGCTATTCGCAGTTGCAGAAAATTATCCTGAATTAAAAGCAAACACAAACTTCCTTGAACTCCAACAAAATCTATTTCAAATTGAAAACGATATTCAAAACGCAAGAAGGTATTATAACGCTTTAGTTCGTGACAATAATATAAAAGTTGATTCCTTTCCTTCAAATATAGTCGCCTCAATTTTCAAATTTAAAAAACGAGAATTTTTTGAAGCTGAGATGGGGGAGAGAACTACTCCAAAAGTTGATTTTTAGATATGTTATTGTTATTCATAGGCTTATATATACAGTTATTTGATAATGAAATAAGATTAAATAAGGATGGTTCTTTGAATATAACGGAAAAAATATTAGTAAATTTTGAAGGTGGTTATCACCATGGAATTTATAGAATTATCCCTATTGAACTTAGAGGTATGACAAATAATTATTCGTTAGGTTTCGATGTGAATCAAATTTTAATGGATGGAGAAGAAGTTTCTGTAAAACAAACTAAAAATCGGTATAGAGGAGGAACAGACTTAAGCCTTCGAATTGGAGATCCAAATAAGCTAATTACTGGAATTCACTTATACACAATTAAATATTCTGTTGCTCTTGGAGTAAGATACTTCAAAGATTGGGATGAATTATATTGGAATGTAACAGGGAATAGATGGGAATTCAGAATTGATTCTTCTATCTGCACTGTAATATTTCCTTCTCCAATAAAACTATCAGAAAAGGATATAAGAATATTCGTGGGTTCATACGGTTCTAAAGAAACAATAAAAAGTTACATTCTTACTTTCGATTCCCTTTCTTTTGTAACAGGTTCATTATACCCGGGATATGGGACTACTCTTGCTATAAGATTCCCAAAAGGCTACTTAACTAGCCCTCCTTTTCTCACCAATTTTTTCCTAAACCTGAAAAACTACTTAGGCCTTACATTTGCTATTTTATTACCATTAACATCCTTCATCTTTCTATTTAAGAAATGGCTCAAAGAGGGAAAAGACCTCCCTACAGGAACCATTTCAGTTAAGTATAAGCCCCCCGAAAACTTAACTGCGGCGGAAGCAGGCACAATATTAGACCAAAAAGTGGATATGGCAGACATCACATCTATCTTATTTGATCTTGCAAGGATGGGATATCTATCAATAGAAGAAATCCAAACAGAAAAATTTCTATTTCTTAAAAATAAAGATTATAAAATTAAGATTTTGAAAGACATAGACTTAAACGAGAAAAAGCATTTAAGGACGTTCTTAAAAGGGCTAAAAGAAAAAGGCGGAGAAGAGTTTTTATTATCTAAATTAAAAGGTGAATTTTATATATATGTTGATTCTATAAGGGAAGAATTATATAAATTAGCAAAAGAAGAAAACTATTTTTATGGAAATCCTATAGAAGTGCGAATGAGATATCTCGGTATAGGTTCTTCTTCTGTAATCATAGGTTTTATGGGGATGATATTTTCTTCAATTTTATCAATCCCAGTTATCCCTGGAATTATGGGTGGGATTGTAATCAGCGGTTTAATAACTATATGTTTTGCACCAATAATGCCAAAACGAACATCCAAAGGGAGAGAATTATTAATAGATATCCTTGGGTTCAGAGAATTTCTAATAAGAGTCGAGAAAGAAAGATTAAAGAAAATGCTTGACCAGAATCCTACAATTTTCTTTGATTTTCTCTCATACGCAATAGCTTTAGGTGTTGTAGATGAATGGGCAGAAAAATTTAGAGAATTTGAACTTATGCCTCCAACTTGGTATAAGACATACGGCGTTTACGGACCCATTAAGATAACTCATATCTCACACTCAATCGGCGATTCTATAAGTGCCTTTTCAGCTGCCTCAAGCTCACCAAGAGGAAGCTCAAGCGGATTCGGAGGAGGCGGATTTTCTGGAGGCGGAAGCGGAGGAGGCGGCGGAGGCGGATGGTAAGTCGAACTCAAAAGCCATAAGCCATTAAAAGAAAAGAACTTAAACCAAAATAAAACCCACAAAAATGCTTAAAAAGCAATGTCTGATAAGATATATTATGTAAACTTATATCAAAACTTATATTAAGAATTAGTTTTTAGCGATGCTGGTGCGATTATCTTGCTTGCCAATTTAGTATTGGCGAACTGGTATTTATGTGTGCAAATAACAAAATTATTGTGCTTTAGCTCTTCCCTATTTTTAAGTTTTTGGTGGCTGTATTAAATTCGTGGAAGCCAAAAAGAGAATAATCTTCGGCAAACTTATTGGTATCTCCTAAAATAAGTTTAATGTTTCTAAAGCTAACTCCAGAAAGAAGTTCCTCAATTTATGCCCTTGAATAGTATTATCTTACACTCTCAATACTAATCTATTACTTGATTTGGAGCAAGATTTGGTTCTCGGGATAAAAGAAGTCCTACCATACCTGAGACAAAGGCACAGGATGCAGAAGTCCCACTCATAAGTCCGTATTCTCCATCTAACATCGTGGTATAAATGCCCACTCCAGGAGCAGAACAATGAACATAAGTGCCAAAATTGGAAAAGCTTGCTTTTCTGTCATCTTTATCCGTTGCTGAAACCCCTATTACTTTGGAATAAGAAGCAGGATATAAAGATTGAGAGGTATTGTCATTACCTGCAGCTGCAACAAGGATACATCCTTTAGATACGGATTCAAATTTCAATTAATATTTAATTTAAAACATCCTACCCCAGATGTTTAGTTTTTTTTAGTGTCAACCTCTTTTAGTTTTATGTCGCTTCTTATTATACAAAGGTCTCCGTAACCAAGGCTATCTAATTCTCCTCGATACTCTAATTTCCACAACTCAAGTGTCTGCTTTTTCTTATTGAACCGTAACTCTCCTTTTAACTCTCCTATGTCTAAACCCTCAGGTAAATAATATTCCTTATTATCTAATTTAACTTTATATTTATTACCTTCTTTCTTAAAAGTATAATACTCACCAAAAATCCTAATAGGTTTTTCGCTCCAGATTATCTTCTCCCTTCCATCAGGCATCCTTATCCTTTCTTCAACTATTCCCTCAGGCTCTTTAACTTCTCCAAGATAATTCCCATTGTAATCGTAGTGCAAAAATATTTCTTTGCCATACTTAAGGA
>JBDRZZ010000015.1 GCA_039804165.1 candidate division WOR-3 bacterium | reverse complement strand
AAAAGCCATCCTTTTCCTTCTCTCTTTTCTCTAGGTAATTCCTCTCGCATGTAAAATCCTTCTGGCGGTTTCATGGGAAACAGGAACTTAGAAATCTCTAACCAATACCTTTATTGACATTTTACCCGTCTCTTTGCGTTCTATGTGTTTGAGTGTCTTATTATGGACTCCCTGATGAGCTCTGGAAGGGTTATATAAGCCTTCTATGCCATATTTATCAAATCTTTTAAGCCATTTGTAAACGGTAGGTCTTCCTGTATTAAAAATACGGGCTACATCTCTATAGAGTCTTCTTTCGCATTTTTACCATCTCAAAACGGATTTTTACCTTATCAAAGGGTTGCATATTTTTATAACCTCGTCCTATTGATAATAAAACATATATCCTCCTTTTTTGTTTGTCTTTAAAAGGAGGAGATTTATTTTAACAATCATTGCAACTCCTTAATTCTTCTAACCAACAATTGAGAACAATTTCGCTCATTTTTCTATAAATCTCATCCCTTTTTGTGCAAAATACCTTATATTCTTTCATAACTTCTAGGTTTATATTTAAATCTACCCTCTTTATCTCCAAAACCTCCACAAAGTGTCCACCTGCTTTGGATTTAACAGATAAGATTAGAAAAGCTCTTGACAAAGACCTATTTATTTGTATTATGAACAAAAAAGGAGGCAGATTTATGAAGAATTTTTTTGTTTTTATGGTATTGCTTAGCTTGTTTTTTGTTGTTTTACCGGTTTTAGCTCAAGAGGAGACTCAGGAGGCGCAAGAAGTATTAACTATAGAACAAGTGGTTATCTGCACTTCTATTGAGGATAGGAATCCGGTGGGTGCTGGAGTAGTTTTCAATTCTAACTTGGAAAAGCTCTACTGTTTTACTAAAGTGGTTGGAGCCAAAGACACTACCTCTATTACTCACGTTTGGTATTTTGGAGAGAATGAAGTTGCAAGGGTTAATCTTGCCGTAAGATCTTCCAGTTGGCGCACTTGGAGTTCTAAAACACTTGGGGGATGGATTGGTAAGGGAAGAGTAGAGGTTCTTAGTGAAACCGGAGAACTTTTAACCAAGGTAGAATTTGAAGTTCAGAAGGGATCAGAATCTTTAGGTGAAGCTCAGGAAGAAGAGGAAACTAAAGAAGTTCAAGAGGCCCCTATTGAGGAATCTACTCAGCCTACCACAGAATAAGAAATAAGATTTGTTTTATAAAAACTGCAGTTATTCAAATAACTGCAGTTTTTATTATAAAAAGTTTTGAAAAAGGATTAAGATAATCCTATGATGTTTCCTTCTTCATCTATATCAATTTTTTCTGCACCAGGATATTGAGGTAGTCCAGGCATAAGGAGAATATCACCTGTTATCGGAATTAAGAAACCTGCCCCCCTAGCTATCTGAATTTTTCTTACTGTGACAATAAAATCTTCGGGTCTACATAAAAGTTTGGGATTATCAGAAAGGGAACTGTGAGTTTTTGCAATACAAATTGGAAGATTTTCTAAACCTAATTTTTTAACAAGATTGAGATCTGATTCTCCTTCTTTTGTAAACTCTACAGCCTGAGCCCCATATATTTCTCTAGATACAATTTCTATTTTTCTTTTTATTGACGCCTCAAGAGGATATAGGGGTGTAAATTTTGTGTTGGGCGAAATCATATGAATGACTTTCTCACTTAGCTCCAAAGCACCTTCTCCGCCTTTTTCATAAGCTTCAACAGTGGAAATCTCTATTCCCTTTGAAGAAACAAAATTTTTTATGACTTCAATCTCTTCCTGGGTATCTCCTATGAATTTATTTATTGCTACTATTGCAGGGACGTTAAATTTCTTTATGTTTTCTAAGTGTTTCTCTAAGTTCGGCAAGCCATTTTCCACTGCTTTGGGATCGGGTTTATTAATTTCTCTTAAGTCTTTCCCTCCATGAGTTTTTAGAGCTCTTGTTGTTGCTACAAGAACTACTACCTTAGGAGATAGCCCTGATTTTCTTGCAACAATATCGAAGAATTTTTCTGCTCCAAGGTCAAAACCAAAACCTGTTTCAGTTACTACAAATTCGGAAAGTTTAAGAGCTAATTTCATTGATAAGACCGAGCAGGTCCCTTGAGCAATATTTGCAAAAGGCCCCCCATGGATGAAAGCTGGGGTTCCTTCTGTTGTTTGAACTAAATTAGGTTTTAGAGCATCTTTAAGTAGGGCGGTCACAGCACCTTCAATTTTTAGGTGTTTTAAATAAACAGGTTCCTCTTCATAGGTAAATCCTAATAAGATGTTGGAAACCATTTCTTTTAATTCTGAGTAATTTTCCGCAAGGCAAAGAATAGCCATTATTTCAGAAGAAGCAGTTATTTGGAAGAAAGACTCTCTTGGAACACCATGAGTTTTTCCGCCAAGACCTATTATAATACTTCTTAAAGCTCTATCATTCATATCAATTACTCTACACCATTGTGTTGTTCTTGGGTCAAGCCTTGGTTCTTTTCTGTAATAAATGTGATTATCTAAAACTGCAGCGATGAGATTGTGAGCACTTCCTACAGCGTGTAAATCTCCTGTAAAATGCATGTTTATTTCCTCCATAGGAAGAACCTGAGCGTAACCTCCTCCAGTTGCTCCACCTTTTTTACCAAATAAAGGTCCAAGAGATGGCTCTCTTAAAGTTACAATGGAAGATTTACCTAACTTGTTTAATCCAAGAGAAAGACCTATTGAAATTGTTGTTTTTCCTTCTCCTTGAGGTGTGGGAGTCATTGTGGAAACTAAGATTAAATTTCCTTCTTCTTTTCCTTCTAATTTTTTTATTACTTCTGTTTTAATCTTAGCTTTGTATTTTCCATATAATTCAATCTCTTCCTCAGTTAAACCTAATTTCTTAGCAATTTCAGTTATCTCTTTTAATTTTATAGACTTAGCTATTTTTAAACTATTATCCATAAATAACTCCTTTTGTATACCCTTGACTATCTTAAAATCTTCTTTATTTTAAAATCAAAAACTTCCTTATATTAAGCATAATTGAATATTATGCAAGTCTATTAAAGGAGGAAAAATTATGTATGATATAATTATTATTGGTGGTGGTATTATTGGAGGCTCTTCCCTATTTCATCTTCTTGAAAGAGGATTTAAGGGGAAGATTTTAGTTCTTGAGAGACTTAATGCTCTTGCTCAAGAATCAACCTCTCTTTGCGCTGGCGGAATGAGAAATATATGGACGACAGAGGTAAATATAAAGATGTGTTCATATTCTATAGAGCATTTCAAGAATTTTAAGAAAAATTTTGGGATTTCAATTGGTTTTAGACAAAATGGTTACCTTTTTACTTATTATGAAGAAAATTGGCAGAGCGTTGTAAATTTTAAACCCAATTGGGATAGATTAGGAGTGAATGTTGAACTTCTTTCTCCTTCTGAAATTAGAGAAATTGTTCCTGAATTTAGGCCAGGGGTAGAACATCTTTCTAAAGATATCCTAAATACGATTTCTGTTTATCCTATTGTTGGTGGTCTTTTTGGGAAGGATTGTGCGATATTTAATGCAACAGCTCCGGCTCAAGCTTATTTTGAATTAGCGAGAAGAAAATATCCTGAGCTTGTAGAAATAAGGTTAAATACAGAAGTTAAAAAAATTGTTTTTGATAAAGGAAAAGCTAAAGGAGTGATTATAAATAGTGGAGAGAAAATAAATTCTGGAGCTGTTCTTCTTGCAGCTGGAGCTTGGTCAAGAAAGATCTTAGATGACTCAGAAGTTCCTGGTGAACTATCAATTCCTGTTGTTCCTTTAAAGAGAGTTTTATATGTTATTTCTCCGCCAAAAAACGGAAGGGATTATAGTAATGTTCCTCTAACAATAATAGATAATGGAGTTTATTTTAGACCAGAAGGGGAAAACCTTATTACAGGTAGAGCGGATGAAAAACAACCTCCAGGTTTCGATAAGACTCCAAGTAAGGCTTATTATGAGAAACTCATAAACCTCTATCTCCAGGTTAGGTTCCCTGGAGCCGAGTATTGTAGAATAAAAAATATGTGGGGAGGGCTGTATTCTTTTAATATAGAAGACCATAATGCATTGATTGGGAGACATCCAGATTATGAGAATCTTTTTATATGCACAGGTTTTAGTGGACATGGAGCTATGGAAGCTCCAGCTGCGGGTCTTTCAATTGCCGAAATAATAATAGAAGGAGAGGCGAAAACCATCCCAGAGGTTAATTCTTTAAACATTCAAAGAATTAGGAATAAGAGACTTATAAAGGAAACGATAGTGCTCTAAACTCTTGACAATCTTTTTATTTTAAGTAATATTCTAATATGAAGGATATAGCTATAGAAGGAGATTTATCTTATTTCTCAATGAAAGAGATTTTATATCTCTTCTCGAGATTTAAGAAATCTGGAAGATTGATTATTAAAGGGGAAGGCAATATTTATATCTCGGATGGTAAAGTTTTACACGCAGAAATGGATAATAAAGAAGGAATAGAAGCTTTTTTTTCTCTTGGTTTAAAAAAAGAAGGGAAATTTGTATTTCAGCCTGATGAAAAGCCGTCTGTAAATACTATTTTTCAACCTCTTTCGGATTTGATAGATCAAATTGAAACAAGAGAAGCGCAGATAGAAGAGTTTAAAAAAGATTTACCTCCTCTTTCAATAATTCCTGAAAAGTCTTCGAAGGTTCCAGAGGGAGACAAGATTGCTTTAAAGAAAGATGAATGGAAAGTTTTGATTTTAGTTGACGGGAAAAGGAAACTTTCTGAGATTATTAAAATGAGTCCTCTATCTGAACTTGATACCTTGAAAGCTTTATCCTGGTTGTTTAAGGAGTCTCTATTATATGATCCAGAAGAAAGGAAAAGAGTTTTAGAGGAGGGGATAAAGAAGACTAATTTATTTTTGAAGACTTTTGGAGAAGGGCCTTGGGTTGGAGCAGTTAGAGAATTAATTAAGCAGTATGGTATAGAAGATTGTGTTTCCTTAGATGTAAAGAGTATGCAGGTTAATGAAAAGAAATTCTCATTAGATCTTGAAAAGACGAAGAAATTTTTTTCTGATGTTCTAACTTCTTTAGAAAAGAAAGCCACTGAGACACTTGGCAAATTACTTGTAAAGAAAAGGATGAAAGAGATAGAGAATGAATCCTGATTTATTGGATGAATTGATGGAACTTAGAGAAGTAAAAGGATTTGCTTTGGTTTCTTCAGAAGATGGTTCGATTTTAAAGACAGGAGGGATAACACCAGGGAATATAGACGATTTAGTCGCTTTTATAGGTTCTGCAGCTGAAATTATAGCTGAGACTTGTGAAACAGGAGGGATAGATTCAATTAAAGGGATAGGAAGAGAAAATATTGTGATTTTGCCTTTTAATGGGAATTATTTAGGAATTATATTGGAAGAGGATGTTAAGGATGAAAATATAGAGGATAAGGTTTCCCAGAAGTTAGTGTCTCTGAAAAAAGAAGCTGTTTCGGATATTGAAAGAGTTTTTGTGGAAAGGGCAAGGCAATTAAATATGCTAATTAAAGAATTTGTTAAAGAATCTGATCCAAAGATGTGGAGAGAATATATAGAAAGTGGATTAGAGGCTCTTTCTAAAGAGGGAAAATTGAAGGATTCTATTAAGTTGGAAGGAATGGAACTGAAGGTTGTTCGTGCGGATGGTCTTAGTAGAGAAGATATAAATAAGTTTATGAAATTGTTGCTTGATTATATTGTTAAAAAAGCTTTAAGTAGTTTTGGTAAAGATCAGACAAAAATGATTGTGCAGAAGGTTATAATGGAAATTAGCAAAAAGGCGAAAGAATGATAAATTTGAAGGAATTGAAAGATAATTTTAATTTAGAAGCTGTCTTTAGTTTAAATGAACCTAAAGAATTTGTAGGGAATCTTAAAGATGGAAAAGAGGTTATAGATAGAATTAATCTTGTTTTAACTCAAACTTTTGATGCCATTGGGGGGTTGCCTTTTAGGCAGTTAATTGTTAAAGGTAAAGAGAAGAAAGTAGTTATAATATATTTCAAAAATAATTTCATAGGGATTGTTGGAGAGAGAGATAAAAATATTGATAGTATTATGAAATATATTTATCAGTCTATAGGAGAGGCGGAAGCAAGAGAACCAAAGGTTGAGATAAAGAGAGAAAAAGTCAAAATTGAAGAGATAAAGGAGGAGGAAGAGATAGTAAAGCCAGTTCTGGAACCTAAAAAGTTAGAAGAAGTTATTGTTAAGAAAGAAGTTTTTAGCCCAAAAGTGATAGAATATATAGAAGAGATAGCAAGAAATTACCTTGGGGATTTTTCTTTAGACATTGTTTCTAATGTGATTGAAGATAGCGGAATAGATAGGAATAAACCAACAAGAGATGAGGTTTTAGGTATTGCTCAGGCACTTAGAGATGCGGCTTCTTTAATAATAGGTCCATCTAAAGCGAAAAAAATGAAGGGTGAAATTTTGAAAAAAATAGAGGAGGTAGAATGAATCTTTTTTTGTTAAATTTTTCTTCTTTACCAGAAGAGATTACAAGAATTGCTTCAATTAGTAGTTGGATAATGATTATTGCTGCTCTTTTTCTATGGATTACTTTTGTTCTTTTTGGAATAATTGCCAAAAGATATGAGATTGTTTTAAGGAAAAAAACAGAATGGCAATTTATTATCATTGCTCCTTCTGGTATTTTGATTTATGCTGTGTTACAACTAATTTCGGTTTTACAGGGTAATTTGAAGATGCCTATTAATTTTGGGAGAATTGCGTATTTACTTTTTTGTTTTTCTGGGATTTTGTCTTTGCTTGGAGCTTTTCGTTTTAGAAGGGTTATTAGCCCAAAAAGGGGAGGTTTTAGATGAGAGTTGATATTCCTTTTGAGATTTTATTTGCCTTTAGCATCTTCATCTTTACAATTTCTCTTTTTGTTTACGGTTTGATTATAAAGAGGCTTCTTCCTTTAATTGAGAAAAAGGGAATATGGATTTTGCCTGTGATAGGCTCTATTTTCTTGGTAATATCAGCTGTTATACATTTTTATAGGATATGGTATTTTGGGGGGGCTCTTACAGTTGCAGATCCGGCAGACCTTTTCCCTTTAATTAAGGGAATGTTAAGAGCCAATTCTGTGGAATCTTTTTCTACGCTTAGCTCTGCCCTCTTGACACTTTTAGGAATCACGGTATATTACAGGTGGATTTCAAAATAAATTAAAGCTTGAAAAAGGAGGTTATATGCAAGCGGCTATTGATTTCTTTGTAAGAGGTAGATGGGCGATGTGGCCACTACTTTTCTGTGCAATTATTGGCGTTGCTTATATTATTGAAAGGTTGATAACGTTTGCACGGCTTAGAGTTGATCCTCAAGATCTTGTAGAAGAGCTTATTGATATTTTTAAGAAAGATGGAGCGTCAACCGCGGTTGAGTTTTGTCGACAGAATCCTTCCCCTGCTGCACGTATTTTTGGCCCCACAATAGAGAAATATAAAGAGTTAGCTAAAAAGACTAAAGAAAAGGAAGTTCTTGAAGAAGTAATCACAAGATATGCAACGAGAGAATTGGCTTTTCTAGACAGAGGAATGTTAATTCTTGCTGCTCTTACAAATATTACCCCGATGATAGGTTTTTTGGGCACTGTTTCCGGAATGATTAATGCTTTTGATGCAATAGCTCTTGCTGGAACAGTAGAAGCAACTCTTGTAGCTTCTGGTATTTCAGAAGCTCTTATTACCACTGCAGCGGGTTTATCTTTAGCTATTCCTTTTTCAATGGCTCACGCCTTCTTTACTCAAAAGATAAACGCATATACAAATTCTATGGAGGAGGCTTCTGCTTCTTTAATGGATTTCTTGTTGGAGGCATAAATGAAAATTTTTAAGAAGAAGGCAAATACACCTGAAATCCCGACAGCTTCAATGGCTGATATAGCTTTTCTTTTGCTTATATTTTTTATGGTTACAACAGTATTTGCCAATGAAGTTGGTTTACAAATTATGCTTCCAGAAAAAGAGCAAGAAGTCAAGGTAAAGCCTGAGAATATTCAGCGAATTTATGTAGAAGAAAAAGGAGAAATGAGGCTTAATGGTGAACCTATAACTCAGGATCGCTTAGTTGATGAGGTAAAAAGAATTCTTTCAGAGAATCCAAACGCAATTTTTTCTATAAAGACACATCCTCTTGCTCAATATCAATATATGGTGAATGCTCTTGATAAACTTAGATTGGCGAATGCTGAAAGATATTCTTTAGCACCTTCTTCTGAAGAATGAGGTGGAGCTATGAAGTTCTTTAGAGAAAGATTCGAGGCAAGAATCCCGACAGCTTCAATGGCTGATATAGCTTTTCTTTTAATAATATTTTTTATGGTTACGACCACTTTTAGAGCTGAGACAGGGCTAAAGATTATTATTCCTCAAGTAGAGGCAGCAGAGAAAATGCCTACAAAGGATTTGACACACGTATGGATTGCAAAAAATGGGCTTATTGCCATTGATGATGCGCTTCTTACTAAAGAGAGGGTTTCTGAGATAATGAGTAGGAAAAGGCAACTCAACCCAAATATAATTGTTTCTCTAAAATGTGATGAGGCGACTCCTTACAAACTTGTGGAAGATGTCCTCAATGAATTTATAGATGCTTCCGTTTTGAGAATTCATATGGCAGGAAGAAAGAAAAGGGGGTAAGTAATGGATAGAGAAAAAACAATTGATATAAAGAGAAGGTATCCCCTAAATATGAGGATAGGTTTTCTTACAGCTCTTGTCCTATTAATTCTTGGGTTTATTTTTATTCCAGAAATAGAGAGAAAACCTTACACTCCTCCTACACCAAAGCCAATAGAGGTCGACAAACTTCCCCCTCAGTTACAGAATATTGTGAAACCACCACCTCCTCCAAAACCTAAGATGCCTGTAGCAGCTAAAAGTGATAAGGAGGTTGAGGCGGAAACAATTGAAAAGACTGATTTTTCGGGTTTTGAGAAAAAAGAAGCTGATGTTGAAGTCCCTCCCCCTAAGTTTGTTTACTATGAGGTTCCGCCAAAGGTTTTAAATCCAAAAGTGATGGATTTTTATCCGGAAGTGGCTAAAAGATTGGGAATAGAAGGAACTCTTTATCTTGAGTTATGGGTAGATAAAGAGGGAAAGGTTAGGCAAGTTATTGTAAAAAAACCTCTTTATCCTGCTATTGATGAGGAAGCAAAGAAAAGAGCTTATTTGCTAAGATTTACACCTGCGATGCAGAGAGATAATCCTGTAGATGTTTGGCTTTCTTTTCCTGTGACGTTTAAATTGGAAGATTAGAGAAAGTTTATATTTTTTAAAATTTGTCTTTAAAAATAACTGATTCAATAAAGTGGGTTAAAGGAGTTGGCCCTAAGAAGGCAAGATTACTTTCTCAATTAGGAATTTTCACTATAAAAGATTTTCTTTATCTTGCTCCAAGAAGATATCTTGATAGAAGTCAGATTAAGTCTATTAAAGATGTTAGGGTTAATGAAGAGGTTACTATTACTGGTAAAGTTATCTCTGTGAATGCAAAAAGATCTATAAAAGGAACTCTTCTTTCTGATGTTGCAGTTTATGATGGGACTGGAGTTATTATCGGAAGATGGTTTAATCAGTCTTGGGTGAAAGAAAGATTTAAGATAGGGCAGGAAGTTTTCTTAAGTGGGAAAGTTGAATATTTTAGAGGTTTATATATCACAAATCCTGATTACGAGTTTTTAACCAAAGAAGAAACAAATCTGATTCACACGGGAAGAATTATTCCTGTTTATCCTCTTGTGAAAAATATTGGGCAAAGGTTTATGAGAAGAACAGCAAATTATGTTCTTCAGGCTGTTGTGGATAAGATTGAAGATCCTTTACCAATTGAGATAAAGAAATTTTATAAGTTAATGAGTCTAAAGGAAGCTTTATTTAATTTGCATTTTCCTCAAAGTGAAGAAGCTTTGGAAAAGGCAAAAAGAAGATTGGCTTTTGATGAACTTTTTTATTTACAGTTATTCCTTGCTCTTAAAAAGGAAGAAATAAAGAAAGAAAAAGGAATTTCTTTTAAGACAAATTTGGCTTTAATTGAAGATTTTTTATCTTCTCTTCCCTTTGAGTTGACTTCTTCTCAGAAAAAAGTGATTTCCGAGATAAAAAGAGATATGGAGAAACCTTATCCTATGAATAGACTTCTTCAAGGAGATGTTGGTTCTGGGAAAACAATCGTTGCATTAGTTGCAATGTTAATCGCCGTTGGCAATGATTTTAATGCTGTTTTTATGGTTCCAACAGAAATTTTGGCTTTCCAGCATTTTTTAGTTCTTAAGAAATTTTTGTCTTCTTTTTCTATTCCTTTATGGTTACTTGTGGGTAATATGAAAGAGACAGAGAGGAAGAAGATTCTAAGGGAAATAAAGGAAAAAAGAGGGATCATTTTAGGGACTCATGCCCTTCTTGAAGAGGATGTTGAGATTCCAAACCTTGGCCTTGTAGTAATTGATGAGCAACATCGTTTTGGGGTAAATCAGAGAGCAAAGATAAGAAAAGAAGGTGTCCCTGATGTTCTTGTTATGTCAGCTACTCCTATTCCCAGGACCCTGGCTCTTTCAGTTTATGGAGAATTGGATCTTTCCTCAATAGATGAATTACCACCTGGGAGAATTTTTCCAAAGACTAAATGGATTAGACAAGTGGAAAAAAGAAAAGAAGTATATAATTGGATAAGAGAGAAAGTGAAAGAAGGAAATAAGGCATATATTGTATTTCCACTTATTGAGGAGTCTTCAAGTTTGGATTTACACTCTATAGAGGAAGAAGCAGAGAGAATAAAAAGGAATTTCTTTGAAGATTTAAAAGTTGCTATTTTACATGGAAAGATGAAAAATGAGGAAAAGGAGGAAATTATTAAAGGTTTTAAGGAGGATAAATATAATGTATTAATTGCCACAACAGTTATTGAGGTTGGAATCGATATCCCTGAAGCTAATATTATGGTTGTGGAAGACGCAGATAGGTTTGGACTTGCACAACTCCATCAGCTTAGAGGAAGGATTGGAAGGGGTGGAGGGAAATCCTATTTTATAATGGTTGCAGAGGAAAAAAGGATTTCAGATAAAGCTAAAAAGAGGCTTATTACTTTAGAGAAAGTATCTTCAGGTTTTAAATTGTCGGAGGTTGATTTGCAGTTAAGAGGACCCGGAGAGTTTTTTGGGATAAAACAGCATGGATTCCCAGATTTTAAGTTTTTTGATCCATTTGGAGATAGGGATATAATTGGAGAAGTTAGAAATGCGGTGAATAAGATTCTCGAAGGCCGTTTAGAATATAGGTTCTTAGAAGAAATTGATAAGATAAGAAAAAAAGCAGAATTTTTAGATGTTGGATAAAAAATGGAACTTAAATGGATTAGAATAAGTCTTTTTTAAAAACACTAAGAACTTTTAGCAAAATAGGGGTTGACATTAATTTGTTTTTTGTTATCTTTAAAATAAAAATTTTTCTTAGGAGGATAAAAGATGAAAAAGTTTATATCTTTTTTGTTAAGCGTAATATTAATTTTGCCAAGCATAGCTTTTGGTAATTCTCTTCAAGCAGGGGCTGTTTTTTTAATGATTTTTCCTGGTTCAAGAGCCACAGGAATGGGGGGAGCCTTTACTGCTTCTAAAGGCGACATTTTTTCTACCTATTATAATGACGGATCCTTGGCTTTCAAAAATGGTATAGAATTAGGGCTCCAACATGCTAACTGGTTAAGTGGCCTTTGGCCTGGTATGTATTATGAATATTTAAGTTTAGTATATCCTCTTGGGAAAGATTTAAATTTGAATTTTGCAGTAACGTATCTTACAACAGGAGAGACTGAGGCGAGGAAAGAGGATGATACTACTTATAATAGGAAATGGAGAACATATGATGTGGCTGTTAAGATTGGAGGTTCTTTGAGATTGTTAGATAAACTTGGTTTAGGAATAGGAATGAAGTATATTTATTCTTTCTTAGCTCCAGAAGATGTTGTAAGAGAGTTACTTGGAATTAGTGGTTCTGGTGGAAGTGGGCAGGCTTGGGCAGTGGATCTTTCTTTATTATATTGTTTATATGACTCATTTCGTTTAGGAATTGCCCTTCAGAATTTAGGCCCTGAAATAACTTATATAGAAAATGGAGAGAGTGACCCCCTTCCAAGGATGTTAAGATTAGGAACATCGTTTGATATTTTGAGAGGAGGTTTTCATAAATTAAATTTAAATTTAGATCTGATAGGAATTCTTGTGGGTGTTAGATATACGAACTTTAGTGAGATTGTGAAGGATTCTTGGAAGGCGGGAGGTTTAGAATATACAGTTAAAGATCTTTTTTCTTTTAGAATAGGATATTTCATTGATAAGGTTGGAAAGAGAGAAGGGCCCACTTTTGGAGCAGGATTTAATCTCAACAAGAGATTTCTTATTGATGTTTCTATGGATCAGTATATTTATGCATTTGAAACGTCAAACTATAGAATTTCATGCCAACTTTCCTTCTGATGGTTTAATTCTGGTTAATAAACCCTCGGGCATAAGAACAACATATCTTTTGAATAGAGTGAAGGCTTTATTACATCTTAAAAAAGCTGGGCATGCAGGAACATTGGATCCATTTGCAGAAGGGCTTGTTTTGATTCTATATGGGAAAGCCACAAAGTTAATGGATTTTTTAGGAGACGAGAAAGAGTATATAGGGACAATTAAATTAGGTGTTGTTACAGACACCGATGATCCTGATGGGAAAGTAATTCTTGAAAGAGAGGTTCCTAATTTTACTGTAGAAGAAATAGAAAAGGTTATTTCTAAATTTAAAGGGAATTTTAAGCAAGTTGTTCCTCTTTATAGTGCTGTAAAAAAAGATGGAGAAAGGTTATATAATAAAGCAAGAAAGGGAGAAAAGATAGAAAGTCTTCCTGAAAGAGAGGTTTGGGTAGAGAAACTTGAATTGATTAACTTTTCTTCTCCTTTTATAGAATTTAGATGTTTGGCAAAACGTGGAACTTATATGAGAGCTTTAGCAAGAGATATAGGAGAAGCTTTGGGTTGTGGTGCGCATTTATATAAGCTTGTTAGACTCAGAGTAGGCCCTTTTGTTATTGATGATGCTTATACTCTTTCGGATATTGAATCTGGAAATTTTGAGGTGGTGAAATTTAGTAAAGCCTTGCCTCACTTAGAAACAATCACCCTAAGAGAAGAAAGTGTATGGGATTTTATTCACGGGAATAAAGTTAGGGGTTTTTATCCAAAAGGGATATATCAAGTGAAGGATGTTAGAGGAAATCTTTTGGGAATAGGGAAGGGAGAAATATATGCAGTCCAACCTGTTAGAGTATTCAGTAATTGAAGATTTGAATAAACTTCCCCAAGTTTCTGGTTTTCTCGCAATGGGAAATTTTGATGGTGTTCATCTTGGTCATCAGGTTTTAATTAAGAAAGGGAAAGAAGAGGGGGATATTTCTGTTCTTACTTATGACCCACATCCCTTTATTAGGATAAATGAAATAAAAGAACCTTTCTTACTCACTACAATTAGGGAGAAGATTTTTTTCTTAAAAAAATATTTGGTAAAAGAAGTGATAATTCTTAGGTTTTCTCCAGAGATTTCGCAAATGTGCCCAGAAGATTTCTTAAAATCAATTATAAAAGAAAGAATGAATCCGAAAGGAATTATAATAGGTTTTGATCATCACTTTGGAAAAGGGAAAAAAGGAGATTCTGAATTTTTAAAGAAGATAGGAGAGGATTTGGGACTTCGTGTCTTTGTTGTTCCTCCAGTTAGAATAGGGAATAAAGTGGTGAAAAGTTCTAAAATTAGAGAATTTTTGAGAAAGGGAAAAATGAAAAGCGCTTGTGAGATGCTTGGACATCCTTATTTGATAGAAGGAAAGGTTACCAAAGGAGATGAGGTTGGAAGAACTTTGGGGTATCCTACTGCAAATCTTGAGATAGACTCAGAGTATAAACTGTTACCCTTAGAAGGTGTATATTCTTCAATTGTTGAACTTGGAGAAGAAAATTTTCCTGCAATGGTTTATATTGGTTCTTCTCCTACTCTTGGGATAAATCGTTTGAAAGTAGAAGCTCACATCTTTGGTTTTTCAAAGGATATATATGGTGAAAGGATAAGATGTTTTCTCTACTCATTAATAAGAAAGAAGGAGTTTTTCTCTTCGGAGGGTTCTCTAAGAGAAAGTATAAAAAAAACTGAAGAAGAAACATTGAAAAATCTTAAGGAGGTTTATAAATGGGAATTACCACTCGGAAAAAACAAGAATTAATAAAGAAGTTCCAGCGACATAAAAACGATACAGGTTCTCCAGAGGTTCAAATAGCTATAATTACAGAAAGAATAAAAGAACTTACAGAGCATCTTGATAGACACAAGAAAGACTTTCATTCCGAAAGAGGTCTTGTGAATTTAGCATCTAAGAGGAAGAAGTTACTTAAATATCTAAGAAGGAAAGATTATAAAAGATTTGAAGAAGTTATCAAAGCTTTAAAAATAAGATTTTAAAAATAAAATGGGGTTTAACAATGGAGTTTAGAGATTGTTTGATTGTTGGAGGAAAAGAAATATGCTTTGAAACTGGTTCTTTAGCAAGACAAGCTGAAGGCTCAGTTTTTGTTTCCCTTGGTGGAACAGTGGTTCTTGCCACTGTTTGTTCTAAGGAGGAGGAAGAAAAGGAAGTTTCTTTTGCTCCTCTTGTCGTAGATTATCTTGAACGGACATATTCAGCAGGTAAGATTCCTGGAGGATTTTTCAAAAGAGAAGGGAAACCTTCTGAAAAGGAAATTTTGGTTTCAAGATTGGTGGATAGACCCATAAGACCATTAATTCCAGAAGGATATGCAAAGGAAACGCAGATAGTCATTATGGTCCTTTCGCACGATCAAGAAAATGATACACCTAATCTCGCAATCCTTGCAGCTTCTCTTGCTCTTGCAATTTCAGATATTCCTTTTGATGGTCCGATAGGAGCAGTTAGAATTGGATTAGTTGGAGATAGTTTTATAATAAATCCTACGGTTTCCCAGCTTGCTCAGAGTAAAATGGATCTCGTTGTTGCTGGGACTTCTTCTGCAGTTACAATGATTGAAGGAAAATTAGATGATGTGGAGGATAGTAAAGTTTATTCAGCAATAGAAATAGCTCATAGAGAAGTGGAAAGGATTGTACAGTTCCAGAGGAAATTTGCGGAAAAGATTGGGAAGCCCAAAAAAGTTTTTGAACCTATAAAAATTCCAGATAAATTGAGAGAGGAAGTTGTTTCAAGATATGGTTCCTTTATTTATAAGTTGAATACAACTCCTTATAAAGAGGAAAGGAAGATTTTGAAGAAAGAAATTCTTGAGGATGTTAAAAAAAGATATTCAGAAGAAGAATGTAGATATGTTGAGATGATAATAGAGGAGAGACAAAAAGAGTTAATGAGGAAAATGATTTTAGAAGAAGGAAAAAGAATAGACGGTAGAAATTTGGATGAGATTAGACCCATTGAGTGTAAGGTGAGAGCTTTGCCTCGTCCTCATGGTTCCGCGATCTTTAGAAGAGGAGAGACTGTTAGTTTGTCTGCTGTGACTCTTGGTTCAAAGAGAGACGAACAAAAATTAGATCATCTTATTGGAGAAGATTATAAGAGATTTATGGTCCATTATAACTTTCCACCTTTTTCGGTAGGAGAAGTTAAAGCGATAAAAGGACCTGGAAGAAGGGAAATAGGGCATGGGATTCTTGCTGAGAATTCTCTTCTCCCAGTAATTCCTAATGAAGAAAAATTCCCTTATACTATAAGAATCGTCTCTGATATTCTTGAATCCAACGGTTCTTCTTCGATGGCTACTGTTTGTGCTTCTTCTCTTGCTTTGATGGATGCGGGAGTCCCTGTAAAAAAGCATGTTGCAGGAGTTTCAGTTGGGCTTGTTAAGGAAGGAGGAAATTATCGTCTTCTTACAGATATTATAGGTGAAGAAGATCATATGGGAGATATGGATTTTAAGGTTGCAGGAACAAGAGAAGGTATTACAGGGATTCAGCTTGATACAAAGATACAAGATTTGACCCTTGATATCATTAAAGAGGGTCTAAATCGAGCAAGAGAGGGTAGAATTAAGATTATTGAAATAATGGAAAAAGTAATACCTGCTCCACGAGAATCTCTATCAGAATTTGCTCCTCGAATTTTAACTTTTGAAGTTCCTGTTGATAAAATAAGTAGAATTATAGGTCCTGCTGGGAAAACAATTAAAAAGATTGTTAGAGAAAGTGACACTGAGATCGAAATAGATGATGAAACAGGGGCTATCACTATTTTTGGAGACAATAAAGAATCTGTTCAAAAAGCCGAGTCAATGATTAGAAGAACTATAAAAGATGTTGAAGAAGGAGAAATTTATGAAGGTGAGGTGAAGAAACTTCTTCCTTTTGGTGCAATTGTTTCTATTGGAGAAGGCAGGGATGGTTTAATTCATATAAGCGAGATAGCTCACTACCATGTTAATAGAGTGGAGGATGTTCTTTCTGTTGGAGATAAACTCAAAGTTAAAGTGAAAAGAGTGGGAGAAGACGGAAGAATAGATCTTTCAAGAAAGGCTCTTATTGCTAAAGATAAGGATAAGGATCCCAAAAGAAAGAATAAATAAAAAGGGGAATATAAATTATATCGCCTGAAATGGAAGAGGATTTTTGGAACCATCTTGAAGAATTAAGGAAGAGACTTATTCTATCTATTTGTTTTTTTCTTTTTTCAAGCGTTTTTTTTTATCCTTTTTCTGGAAAGTTTATAAAATTATTTACAGATCTTGTTGGTAAGACCTATTTTTTTGCTCCCCAGGAAGCTTTATTTATTAGAATTAAATTCAGTTTTATGGCTGGCTTTGTTATCGCTTTGCCTTTAATCCTCCATCAACTTTATCTTTTTGTGGTTCCAGCTTTGACTAAGGAAGAAAGAAGATTTGCAGGACCTCTTCTCTTTTTTCTTATTGTTTTTTTTTATGGAGGGCTTTTCTTAGGTTATTTTATATTTTTACCTTATATTTTAAAAATTCTTTTGTCTTTTCAGACAGATTTTATGGTTCCTCTTATTTCTATTACGAAGTTATTTAGTTTTGTTTTTTGGGTTTTAGCTGGTTTTGGTATTTCTTTTGAAATGCCAGTTTTTTTCTTTGTTTTAAGTAAATTAGGTGTTATTACTCCTCTTATGCTTTTCCATAACTGGAGATTTGGAATATTATTTATCCTGGTCTTTGCTGCCATTATAACTCCAACCGTTGATGTGGTTACAATGGTTTTTGTGGCTTTTCCTCTTTTTTTTCTTTATTTTATTTCAATAATTTTTTCTTTTTTAGGAAGTAGAAGTAAAAATAAATAGAGATGTTTACAGGAGTAGTTCTTCATTATCTGTTGAAAGAGTTTAATCCCGAAAATGACCTATTGATTACAGATGTTGTGAGAAAAGGAAAAGAGATTTCAATCGTTTTTGGAAAGAAATCTATAACGGCAAATTTATCTCCAAATGCTCCATATATTTCTTTAAAGAAAATAAAAGGAGAAGGCTTCTTTTCTTCATTTTTTAAGGGAAAGAAAGTAAAGAAAATAGAGCAAGTAGGTTTAGATAGAATTCTAATTATAGAATTAGAAGAGAATTTTAAAATCCTATTCCAGATCTTTGGAAGGAGAAGTGATTGTTTGTTTTTTGAGGGAGAAAAAATATTTAAGTCATTTAAGGGAATTTATGAGGGAGAATATGTTTACCCTTTGCTTCCAGAAGTAATAAATATTCTAACAGCCGAAAAGGAAGATATTATAGAGGCAATAATATCTAAGAAAAAAGTAGCTGGATTATCTATGGAATTTATAAATAAAATAAGAGAAAAAGGGATAGATTTTGTGGATTCTTTTGCAAATAGAGAGTTTGGTCCAACTGTTTTTGAAGATGTTATTTCACCTTTTGTTCTCCCCAAAGGCGAGAGATTCAGAAGTATGAATGAGGCTATTTTATATTATTTTGAGAAAAAGGAGAAAGAAGAAGAATTAAGAAGAGTAAAAGAAGAGATAGAATTTAATATTCAGAAAAAAATAGAAAAAGCCGAAGGAATTATTGAAAAATTAAGCAATTATAAAAGTAAAAAGGAGAACTATCTTCTTATTGGAGAAGCCCTTTTAACTTATGAGAAAAAAATAGAGGTTTCTAATGGTAAAGTTTTCCTTGATTATTTAGGAAGAAAATTAGAGGTAGACCTTTTCCCTTCTCTTTCTGTAAAGGAGAATGCACAAAGGTATTTTGATCTTTATAAAAGAGAAAAGAAGAGGGATGAATTTATAGAGAAGAGAAAAAAAGAATTAGAGAAGGAGTTAGAGGTTCTTAAAAAGAAAAAGGAAAAATTAAAAGAGGCGGAAGATTTAAAAGAATTTGAGAAATTTTATAAAAAACCTGAGGAGGAGAAAGAAGAGATCATTCCAGATAAGTTTAGAACATTCATGACAAGAAATGGTTTTAAAGTGTTAGTTGGGAAAAGCGCTGAATCTAATCATGAACTTACTTTTTCTTATGCTCGTCCTTACGATATTTTTCTCCATGTAAAAAATGCACCTGGCTCACACACAATTTTGAGGGTTAAGGATAAAAATAAATATCCCCCTATGGAGGACATTTATGATGCAGCTTATTACGCTGCGAAATTTAGCAAGGCTAAACATTCAAAAGTGATTCCTGTTTCTTATACTGAAAGGAGGTATGTAAGAGGAGGTAAGGGACTGCCAAAGGGTACGGTAATTTTAGAAAGAGAAAAAGTTATTTATGTTTCTCCAGAAAGCCCTTGACTAATTAGAAAAATTTTCTATAATAAATATATGAATAGAGAGGAAGAAAAGGGGCAACTTATAAAGGATTTAAAAGAGCTAAGGAAAAGACTTTCGGGATTATCTGAAACTGTTGATAAACTTACTGGCTTATGTAACAAAGAGTATTTCATAGATCTTGCCGAGTGTGAATTTTTAAGGGCTTTAAGATTCCAAAGACCTTTATCTCTTATTCTTATTTCTATTAAGGATTTTGAGTTAATTAAGTCTCAAAACGGTAGTGAAGTTGCTTATAATATTTTGAAAGAAGTTGCAAATCGTTGTAGTAAAAAAGTAAGAGAACTTGATTATTTTGGAAGATATGATGAAGATAAATTGGTTCTTTTATTACCAGAGGCTGATAAATTTGCAATTCAGAAGGTTGCTGAAAGACTTCAGGAAGTTGTAAGGAGTTCTCCAATAGTTGTAGGAGAGCAAAATTTTAATGTTAGTTTGTGTCAAGGAGGTGTTGAACTTTCTGAAAAATACAAAGACCTTCAAGAGTTTTTAAAAGAAGGGGAGGAAGCTTTAAAAGAAGCTCAAAAGCGGGAAGAAAGTTTTTTTGTTGCGAAATAAATTATCTTGTTTTCTTGATGTGATTTAAAAGGGAAGCTATAATTCTAATAAGTTCTCCAATTAATAACCAATCAAGGTCATTACTTTCAAATGTTTCTAATTTCTTTAGAGCTTTTCCTATTTCTTTAACTTTTTCTATTCCAATATGAAGGTTATCATATGGTGTCTTTTCTCCATTTTCTTCCCATTCTTCAAATTCAATATTCTTTGTTCTTTCTTCTATTATAATCCCTGTTTCTTCGATTAGTTCTCCAAGAGATTTTGGATTTTTATTTTTAAATGTATCGGAAGAAATGCAAGATTGTTTATAAGCTATTCCTTCCCTTTCAAGAGTTTCAAAAGCTTCTTCTGTAGAATGGAAGTCTATATTCATCTTTTAGAACCTCCTTTTACTTAAAATTATAAAAAATTTCTCTAAAAGTCAATAAGAAAATAGGGTTAGAAAAATATTTATAATGCCGGAGGGGGGACTCGAACCCCCACAGGAATAATCCCACATGGCCCTCAACCATGCGCGTCTACCAATTCCGCCACCCCGGCAAGGGATTATAAAAAATTTATATGAAAAGCTTAAGATGTCAAGAGATTTATTTGCTTTCTTGTTAAATCCAAAGCAGATGGACACTTTTTGGAGGTTCTGGGGATAAAGAGGGTAGATTTAAATATAAACCTAAAAATTGTTGGTTAGAAGAATTAAGGAGTTGCAATTATAATAAATCTCCTCCTTTTAAAGACAAACAAAAAAGGAGGAAACACGTTCTATTATCAATAGGACGAGGTTATAAAAATATGCAACCCTTTGATAAGGTAAAAATCCGTTTTGAGATGGTAAAAATCTGAAAGAAGAGTCTATAGAGATGTAGCCCGTAATTTTACTACAGGAAGACCTACCGTTTACAAATGGCTTAAAATTTGATAAATGTGGCATAGAAGGCTTATATAACCCTTCCAGAGCACATCAGGGAGTCCATAATAAGACACCTAAACACATAGAAAAACGCAAAGGGAAGGGTAAAATGTCAATAAAGGTATTGGTTAGAGATTTCTAAGTTCCTGTTTCCCATGAAACCGACAGAAGGATTTTACATGCGAGAGGAATTACCTAGAGAAAAGAGAGAAGGAAAAGGATGGCTTTTAATGCTTTCGAACAGGTAGAATATCAGTATAGTGCGAGGTGTGTATCGAGTGGTTTTACCGCCTATTCCGAGAACATCAGTATTGCTCATTCGTGCATATTTGCCAGGCTTTCATGTGAGTTTTTAAAGGGAAATGGGTTCATCTAAATAAAGTCAGATTTCAATATGATAATGGTCTGGAGTTCATAGGAAGTATCTATAGAAATAATAGAAAGAGAATTCTTTGATATAGAAGTCTTTGAAGGAAAATAGCATTTCTTTCATAAAGTCAATAATTATCTATTTTTCTTTAATACGATGAGAAAGAACTCAAACAAGAATGATAAAACACTTTAGAGATACTTATTGAGAGAAACAAATCTCCTGAACTTCTCCACTTGTTTGCGCCTGATCTTGATAAACTCCTGGAGAAGAAAATGGATATGACTCTTGATCCGGATTTAGACCTTGTGAATGTAAAATATCTCAAAGTGTCCACCACCTGCCTTGGAGGGTCTATTATTTACTTTTTAAGATAGACTTGAAAAATGATTTTATTTTGTTATATTCAATAATGATTGAATATTTAATAGAAATAATAAAGAAGAAAGAACTTCTTAAGGATGTAAAGAAAGTAGTGATAGGTTTTTCTGGAGGGCCGGATTCTACTTTCTTAAGAGAAGTTCTTTCTACCTTTAAAGGAATGGAGATAATTCTTGCGTATTTTAATCATAATCTCAGAGAAGATTCTGAAAAAGAAGAAGATTTTGTTAGAAAAGAGGCAGAAAAAGGAGGTTATAAAATAAAAATAAAAGAATGCGATGTAAGAGGTTTTTGCAAGAGAAACACTCTCTCTATAGAAGAGGGGGCAAGAGAGCTTAGGTTCGCCTTCCTTAGGGAAGTAAAAGAAGAAGAGAGAGCTGATGTGATTGCTCTTGGACATACTCTTGATGATAAGATAGAAAATTTCTTTATTAGATTGTTAAGAGGTTCGGGTTTTGGTCTTTCTCAAATGGATTATAGGAATGGAGATCTTTTTAGACCTCTTTTAGATATTAGAAAGAAAGAGATTGTGGATTATCTTCTTAGAAAAAAAATTCCTTTTTATAGTGACCCTACCAACGAAAGTTTGAATTTCCTTAGAAATAGAATAAGAAAGGAATTAATACCTTTATTAGAGGATCTAAAAGAAGATGCAATTATGAGTATAAAAAGGAGTATTGATAATCTTAGGGATATTGAAGAAGCTTTAAGAAAACAGATAGATGATGTCGAGATAAACACTCATTTGACTTCTGCTGAGATTGATAGAAAGGTTTTTGAGGAACTCCCTTCTGCTTGTAAGTTTTTGGTTTTAAGTAAAATGCTTTCAATTTTTGGATGTAATTTGGAGTTAAAAAGGGCTCATTTAGAGAATTTTCCCAGAATAGGGATTATAAAATTGAAAAATTCAAGTATTGAAATTCTTCCTTCAAAAGTAATTGTGGCAAAAAATTTAGAGGATGAAGATAAAGAATTACCTCTTTCTGGCAGTTTGTTGTATGGAAATTATAGAATTCAGACAGAGATTGTTTCACCTCCTGTAGAGTTTAATAAAAATGGTTGTGAATTTTTTGATCTTGATGCTTTAGAGTTGCCTATTCTGGTAAGGGGAAGAAGAAAGGGTGATTATATTATTGGATTTAGATCAATGGAAAGAAAGAAACTGAAAGACTTGTTTATTGACAATAAGATTCCAAGAGTTCTAAGAGATAGGCATCCTGTAATTTATGATAGAAAAGGAATAATTCTTGTTCCAGGAATTAAAAGAAGTAATAGAGCTCCTGTAGAAGATAAAACGAAAAGGATTTTAAAAATTAAAATTGAAGAGGTTTAAAGATGCCTGAGGAGAAAAACAAGAAAGAACCACAAAATAAAGTTCAAATTTTAAAACCCTTTTTGATATGGGCTGTATTTTTTAGCTCTTTATACATCATTTTTCAATATACTAAAATGGAAAGACCAAAAGAGGTGAGCTTTACTATGTTCTGGGAATTGGTTGAAGAAGGGAAAGTAAGTAAGGTGACTTTTTCGGGTGTGGATATGATAGGGGAGTTAAAGGATAAAGCTGGACTTGTGGAAACTCGTCTTCCTTTTGAAGACCCAGAATTACCAAAAGAGTTAGTGAAAAGAGGAATAGAAGTAAAAACACAGATTAAAATAGATTTTTTGAAAATTGGGCAACTTTTGTTTCCTATTTTGTTTATGGTATTTTTATTTTATTTCTTGATGAGTAGACTTCGTGGAAGTGCGAATGAAGCTTTGAGCTTTGGGCAAAGTAGAGCAAAGGAGATTCGTTTTACTTCTGTGGATGTGACTTTTGACGATGTTGCGGGTGTTGATGAAGCTAAGGAAGAGCTCCAAGAAATTGTGGAGTTTCTAAAAAACCCTTCTAAGTTTAAAAAGCTGGGGGCAGAGATCCCTAAAGGAGTTTTACTCGTAGGTGCTCCTGGAACGGGAAAGACTCTTCTTGCAAAAGCTGTGGCAGGAGAGGCTAAGGTTCCCTTTTATTCAATAAGTGGATCTGATTTTGTTGAGATGTTTGTGGGAGTTGGAGCAGCAAGGGTGAGAGATCTTTTTAGAAGAGCTAAGATGAATACCCCTTGCATTGTATTTATTGATGAAATTGACGCTGTAGGTAGATATAGAGGAGCTGGTATTGGGGGTGGGCATGATGAGAGAGAGCAGACTTTGAATGCCTTGCTTGTAGAAATGGATGGTTTTGATACGAACGAGGGTATTATAGTAATTTCGGCTACAAATAGACCAGATATTCTTGACCCAGCTCTTCTTCGTCCTGGGAGATTTGATAGAAGAGTCGTAGTGCCAATGCCTGATATGAAAGGAAGGGAAGCGATTTTAAAAGTCCATACAAAGAAGATTCCTTTGGGAAGCGATGTTGATTTGTCTGTGATTGCAAAGACAACACCAGGCTTTAGTGGAGCTGACATTCAAAATCTATGTAACGAAGCTGCTTTAATTGCTGCTTCAAGAGGAAAGGATAAGGTGGAAAGTGAAGATTTTGATGAGGCGAAAGATAAAATTTTGATGGGTAGAGAAAGGAAATCAATGCTTATTTCTGAGGAGGAGAAAAAGCTAGTTGCTTACCATGAGGCAGGGCATACAATTGCTTCTCTTTTTACTAAACATAGCGATCCCATTCATAAGGTTACAATCATCCCAAGAGGTGCCTCTCTTGGGCTTACTCAGCAATTGCCTCTTGATGATAAAAGGACTTATTCTAAGGAATATCTTGAGGCAAGATTGGTTGTTTTGCTTGGGGGAAGAGCAGCAGAGGAGTTAAAATTTAAGACGGTTTCAACTGGTGCCGGTAATGACCTTCAAAATGCTACTGAAATAGCAAGGAAGATGATCTGTGAATGGGGTATGAGTGATAACCTTGGTCCCATTACACTTGAAAGAGATACAGATAGTATTTTTCTTGGTAAAAGGCTTGCAAAAGAAAGAGAATATTCTGAAGAAACAGCTCGTCAGGTTGACCTTGAGATAAAAAATTTTGTGGAAAAGGCTCATAATATAGCAAAGACAATAATTAAGAAACATAAAAAAGAACTAGATAAAGTTGCAGAAGCTCTCCTTGAGAAAGAAGTTCTTACGGGAGATGAAGTGAAAGAAATTGTTTATGGACGAGGAAAGAATAAAGAAGGCGATAAGAGAAATAATTGAAGCATTAGGGGAAGACCCTGAAAGGGAAGGATTAAAAAGAACTCCAGAGAGAGTCGCAAGGATGTATTTGGATTTCTTTAAGGGAATAAATGAGAAGCCTGAAAAGGCAATAAGAGTTTACCCAACACCTCATTATGATGAAATTATAATATTGAAAAACATCCCATTTTTTTCTTTTTGCGAGCATCATTTGTTACCCTTTTTTGGAGAAGTTCATATTGCTTATATTCCAAAGGATGATAAGATAACAGGTTATTCAAATCTCGTTGAAATTGTTCAGATTTATTCTGGACGTCTCCAACTTCAAGAGAGAATGACCTCTGAAATCGCCGATTCAATAATGAAGGTTTTGAATCCTATGGGCGTTCTTGTAATTATAGAAGCCAGACAACTTTGTTTGGAAATTCAAGGGCTGAAAAAAATTGGGCAGAAAACAGTCACTTCTGCTATTAGAGGTGCATTTAAGAAAGAATCTACACGCCTTGAGGCTCTTAGTCTAATTGGTTATGAAGGTTAGAAAAAGATTAATAAGTAATTTAAAAGAAGCTAAGAAAGCTGTAGAATTAGTTGGAACCTCTAAAGAAGTCCAGGATTCTATGGCAGAAAAAACTATTTTTTGTGTTCTTGAAATAGAGAAGATTCCTTCTCCGGCAGCAAATATTATAAAACAAATTGCAATCTCAAGAGGAACAGATGCAATTGTTCATAAGGATGTCGTTTCTAATAAAATTGAGAATTCTACTGTTTTGCTACCAGGAACAATAAGAGAACTAAAACTAATTTCTGAAGAGCTTAAAAAGCAACCCTTTGGTTTAAAAATACTTAGCGAAGAGATTTCAAAGGTTTTGTCAGAATTTGAGATATCTAAAAGTGATTTTTTAATTATGGGCGTTCTTAATGTTACACCAGATTCTTTTTCTGATGGTGGGGATTATTTTGGGGAAGTGGAAGCAAGGGAGAGATTTTATGAGATGATAAAAGAGGGTGCTGATATTATTGATATTGGAGCAGAATCTTCAAGGCCTGGTTCTAAAAGAATAACAGTAGAGGAAGAATTAAATAGGCTTTATAAGCTGTTCCCTTTAATTGAGGAAAGTCCTGTTCCTATTTCTATTGATACCTATAAAGGAGAGGTTGCTGAGGCAGCTCTATCTAAAGGTGCGAGCATCGTTAATGATATTTCTGCTCTTAGGATGGATAAGAAAATGGTGGATGTGGTTCGGAGCTATGATTCGAAGGTTGTTCTTATGCATATGAAAGGGACACCAGAGACAATGCAGGTAGACCCTTATTATGAGGATGTTATAGAAGAAATAAAAGAATTTTTTAAAGAAAGGATAGATTTTTGTTTATCACATGGTATTAAAGAAGATAAAATAATCCTGGATCCTGGAATTGGTTTTG
Organism: candidate division WOR-3 bacterium; assembly: GCA_039804165.1. Classification (NCBI taxonomy): domain Bacteria; kingdom Pseudomonadati; phylum Caldifarciminota; species Caldifarciminota bacterium. Next base: position 20,225 of record JBDRZZ010000015.1, on the reverse strand, counting down.
GGAAAAGATTGATAGATAACCTAATGATTTTGTCTCATTTGGAAGAATTTACTTCATACGGATTTCCTCTTCTTGTTGGAGCTTCCCGGAAATCATTTATTGGAAAAATAACGGGAGAGGATTTTCCTAAAAATAGACTGGATGGGTCTATAGCTACGGCTGTTTATTCCTATTTAAAAGGAGTTTCTATTCTTAGGGTTCACGATGTTAAAGAAACAAAAAATGCTCTTTCGGTTATAAAGGCTATTAAGGAGAATAGAAAAAATGATTAATTTTTCTTGGGTAGATGCTTTGGACATTTTTTTTGTTTCTTTGCTTATTTTTGTATTAATAAGATTTTTTGTAAATACCAAGTCTCTTCCCCTTATTTTAGGTCTTGGGATTATTTTTGTGGTTGTTTTTATAAGTAAGTTTTTAAACTTACCAACAATGAAGGTTATTATGGAGGGTGTTGGGGGAGTTTGGATAATTATTCTCATTATAATTTTTCAACCCGAGATAAGGAAAGCATTAATTAGACTTAGTAAGATGAGTAAACTTGGAACTTTTATTATGGAGAATGTAAAGGATGTGGCTGAAGAAGTTAGCAAAGCGCTTATCCAACTTTCTGATAAAAGAATGGGAGCTTTGATAGCTATAGAAAGGAAAGTCCCCCTTGATTCTTATATAAGATCAGGGATTAAGATGGAAGCTTTGGTTTCTTCGGATCTTCTTGTTTCTATTTTTTCTATATATTCTCCTCTTCATGATGGTGCAGTAATAATAAGGGAGGATCAAATAGTTGCAGCAAGAACGATCTTGCCGCTTACAGACCATCCCGATTTAAGTCCTACCCTTGGAACAAGACATAGAGCTGCTATTGGTCTTACAGAGGAAACAGATGCTATTTGTTTGGTTGTTTCGGAGGAGACAGGAGCAATCTCAATGGCTGTGGGTGGAGACTATTATGGAGATTTAGATCATAAGGAGCTGAAAAACACTATATATGATATGTTAGAGAGGTAGTAAGTGAAAATAGGTGAATTTCTTTTTGAGAAATTTAAGAATGGTATTTTAGGTTTTTTTATTGTTTTTTTTATTCTATTTTCAGTTTATTTATATACAATTGCTCCAACCGTTTCTTTTTGGGACTGTGGAGAATTTATTGCTTGTGCTCATATCTTAGGAGTGCCACATCCTCCAGGAACGCCTTTTTATGTATTAATCGGTAGAATATTTGATATAATTCTGCCTTTTAAAGAAGTTGCAAAAAGAATAAATATAATTTCTGCTCTTTCAACTGCTTGTGCAGGAGGGTTTCTTTATCTTGTAATTATTAAGGTTTTAAAGAGATTCAAAGAAAATAAAGGGAAAGAAATATCCTCTTTTGTTCATTTAATAGCGATTTTTTCCTCTATAGGAGCTGGTTTTTGTTTTAGTGTTTGGGATAGCGCTGTTGAGGCAGAAGTTTATGCACCTTCACTTTTTTGCTTAGTTTTAGGCTTATGGATTATTTTAAGCTGGGAGAAAAATATTGGAGAAAAAGGCAATGATAATTTGCTACTAATTTTATTATATCTTTTGGCTTTATCTTTCGGAATTCATATGATGCCTTTGCTTCTTTTGCCAGGTGTATTTTTATTTATTATACTTTCAAACTGGAAGGTTCTGAAAAATCCTAAAATTATTATTTGGACTATTTTCCTCATTTTAATAGGTGTCTCTACTTATTTCTACTTGATGATTCGTGCTCGAGCCAATCCTCCTATAAATGAAAATGCGCCAAAAACTTTCGCTAAATTATGGTCGGTGATAAGAAGAGAACAATATGGAAAGATGAATTTATATCCAAGGCACACTTCTCTTGCAACAGGACTTTCTTTCTTCCCTGCTTTATTTGAACAATTCAAGGTGTTTTTTAAATATTTTTCTTGGCAGTTTTTCCCTTATCCAAGAGAAAACGTAGGTCATTTACTTCAGTATGTTTCTATAATTGGAACCTCTTTATATGTTTTAATGGGTCTTTGGGGTATTATTTTACATTTTAAATTTGATAAAAAGAGTTTTTGGTTATTATTTATTCTTTATATTCTTTTAACTGCTGGGTTGGTTGTTTATTTAAATCATGAGTTTTCTCCTTCGGATCCAAATCCAACTCATCAACCCAGAGAGCCAAGAGAAAGGGACTATTTTTGGGGGGCTGGTTTTTTCTTATTTATGTTTTATGTTTTTATTTCTTTTTACTACCTTTATGAAAGATTCTTTAAAAAGAAAAATTTTAGGTATTATGTGGTTGGCTTAAGTTTCATCTTTGGCTTTATCCCTTTTGTTTCAAATATAAAAAGTCATGTAAATAGGAGAGGAAATTGGATTGCTGATGAATATGCTTACAATCTTCTTTCCTGCCCAGAAGAGAATTCCATTCTTTTTACTAATGGAGATAATGACACTTTTCCTCTTTGGTTTCTTCAGGAAGTTAAAGGCTATAGAAAATTTGATGCTAAAAGAAAAAAAGGAGTTAGAGTGGCTTGTTTACCTCTTATGAATGGTGAATCCTATATAAAACAGATGAAATTAGATGGGATCCCAATGGATTTTGATTCGCCTTTTAGGGGAACTGGGATTGAGGCAACTTATTTGAGAGAAAGAAAATCTGGAAAGACTAATTTAGAATTTGAAGATTGGGTCATAGATAATGTTGGTTATCTTCCTACAAAAGATAATAAATTGATTTTTCGTAAAGAAATCGTTATTCGTAACATTATTCTTTCTTCTCAAGGGATTAAGCCTACCTACGAGGCTCTTACACTTCCAGTAGACTCTTTTGTTAAAAGATATATAAAGGAAGATTTTAATCCATCTATAAATATTTATTACTCGGTTACCGTTGCTTTTTCGGAAACAAAATGGTTAGAAGGCCATCTTCTGTTAGAAGGTTTCGCTTTTAAATTGGTTGGGAAGAGAGAAAAAAATATGAATATTCCTTATTTTATTGATTTGTTTAAAAATAAACTGCGTTTTGAAGCAGCGAAAAATCCAAATGTTTATGTTGGAGAGGCAGATGAGAGTGTTTTCCATAATTATGTTTATGTCCTTTATAATTTTGGAGCAGAATTGAGGAGAGAAGTTTTGCCAGACCATAAGCTTTTGAATATCAGAGAATATAGAAGAAATTTAGAAGAAGAGGAAAAACAAAAATTGAGAAATTCTGCAAATTTACTAAAGACATCTATAATTTTGGCAAAAGATAGCGTTTTATTATCTATTGTATTAAATGAATTGAGGGGAGAATATTTCCTTCTGAGGGAGCCTGATAGTTTATTGGTATTTATTGAAGAGATATTAAAAAGAAGAGATTATTTCCCTGTTGTATCTTTTTTCAAAGGGATTGTTTTACTTGACAAATTGGTAATTTCTGAGAATCTAAACCAAGAGCAAAGAAACAAATTGGAGGAAAAAATAGAAAAAATATTTGAGGAAGTAATAAGAGTTGTGGATGAGAAAGAGAAGGCAAATGGGTATATAGGGCTTTTTGAATTATACAAGGAAATAAATGCTACCCAGAAAATGGAATTGTTGGTGAAGGAGTTAGTTTTGTATCCTGAATTTTTTTATTCGGTTTTTGCATATTACTACAATTTAAAGAGAGACAAAGAAACTTCAATTTATTTGTTAAAAAACTGGTTGGAGGTAAATAAATATGATAAAAAAGCAGAAAACTTGCTTAATTCTCTTACTGGTGGTCTTAGTAAATAGTGGTTGCAAAAGAAACGTTCTACCCCACTCAATAGGGGCTCGGGACCAGATTGTTGTTATTTCTTCTCCAGAGTTTGTTTTGGATTCTTTAATTAATGTATTAGAAAAAGTTGAGTATTATCCCACTGCTGAGGAGGTTTACAATGTAAAAAAAGCAAGTTGGGCTGAATTTGAACGTTACAAATTCTGGCGTAATCTGATTTTGGTGGGAACTTTGGGAAGTTCTTATATTAGAGAAGTATTAAAGGAGGAAGCAAGCGAAAAAAATGAAAAAGAACCTCAAATTTTTTTAGGGCAAGATTTATGGGTAAGACTTCAAACAGTAATAGTAATTGCAGGAGCCACTCAGGATAAGACACAAAAACTTGTTGAAAATGCTGCAAAGAAAATATATGAAATTTTAAGAGAGGAAGAGACAAATAGATTCAAAGGGGTAGTTTATATGAATGGGTATCAAAGGAGAGAAACAGAGAAAATGAATTCTTTCTTAGGAGCTTCTTTTGAAATTCCTTTAGGGTATAGATTAGCTAGAGCTGAAAATAATTTTATGACTTATATAAGAAGGGATCCTGATAGGTTAGTTACTCTTTTATGCCAAAGTAGTCCCATAAAGAATCCAATTAGATTTCGTGATAGTCTTTTTTTGAGGTATTTTAAAGGGGATGAAATTGTTATGGATAGTTTTTATGTCACAACTGAAAGAGGAGAAAAAAGATTAGTTAGATTAACCGCTTTAGATACTTTTAATTTTAAGAACAAGAAGGCGATTAGAATTAAAGGGGTTTGGAAGAATGAGAAGATTGAAGGAGGCCCTATGGGAGGTCCTTTTGTTAGTTATATATTTGAGAGATCTGGGAAATGGTATTTTCTTGATGGGCATGTTTTTGCTCCAGGCAAGAAAAAATGGCCTTTTTTGGAAGAAGTGGATATAATACTGAATACATTTCAAGAGGCAGAATAATGGATAACTTTAAAGACAAAATTATTGAGAAAGTCCATAAGGCAATAGTAGGGCAGGATGAAATTATTGAGCTTCTTTTATTGTGTATTCTTTCGGAAGGGCATTGTATAATTGTAGGTGTTCCTGGGCTTGCTAAGACACTTTTAGCAAGTTCCTTAGCAAAGGTTCTTGGACTTAAGTTTTCTCGGATTCAATTTACTCCAGATCTTATGCCTACAGATATCACCGGGACAGAAATTATAGAGGAAAATAAAAAAGGAGAGAGGTTTTTCAAGTTCGTAAAGGGTCCTATTTTTGCCAATTTTGTTCTTGCAGATGAAGTAAATAGAACTCCTCCGAGAACTCAATCTGCCTTGCTGGAGGCTATGCAAGAGAAAAAAGTTACTTATGGGAGAGAGGAATATCCAATTGAATCTCCATTTTTTGTTATTGCCACCCAAAATCCAATTGAGCAGGAAGGGACTTACCCTCTTCCTGAAGCTCAACTTGATCGTTTTATGTTTTCTTTAAAAATAGATTATCCTAAGGAAGAAGAGGAAAAGAAAATAATTGCAAGCCCACCAAGAAGCTTTTCTTCTGATATTGAATCTGTAACTACTAAAGAAGAATTGCTTAAATTACAGGAGGAAATTAGATCCATACCTTTGAGTAAGAAGGTTGTAGATTTTGTTTCAGCTCTCCTTAGGAATTCGCGTCCCCATACCACTAAGATTGAACTTGTGAAAAAATATGTAGAATGGGGCGTGAGTCCAAGGGGAGGGCAATATTTATTAGCAGGAGCTAAAGCGAGAGCTTTTATCTATGGAAGACCCACTCCTTCTTTAGAAGATGTTAGAAGTTTAGTTCACTCTGTTTTTGATCATCGTATTATTGTTAACTTTCTTGGAGAAGGAGAGGGGATAAAATCTGAAGACATAACAGAGGCGATTTTAAATGAAACAGATTAATTTTTCTGATGAATTAGGAAAAGTTTTTAAAGAGATAGGAAAACTTGCAAAGAGTTTACGGTATTCAGTTTATCTTGTAGGTGGGCCAGTGCGAGATATCCTTCTTGGAAGGGCTTTCCAAGATGTTGATATTGTATGTATAGGTAATGCTGTTAAACTTGCTAAAGTTTTTAGCGAGAAAATAGGAGGAAAGTTAATTCATCGTCCTCTTTTTCCAAATGCTACTGTTGAATTAGACTCTACTTCCAAGATTGACTTTGTTTCTGCGAGGAGTGAGCGATACCCTAAGAATAAAGTTGCTCTTCCAAAAGTCAGAAAAACGAAAGATTTAATTGTTGATCTTGAAAGGAGGGACTTTACTGTTAATGCAATGGCTGTGGATTTAAATCCTGATGGGTTTGGAAATCTTATAGATCCTTTTAATGGTTTTTCTGATTGTCAGAAGCATCTTTTGCGAGTCTTACACGAGAATAGCTTTAGAGAAGATCCCACGAGGATCTTTAGAGCTTTAAGATTTTCTGTTAAGCTTTCTTTTGAAATAGAAGAAGAAACAAAGAAATTGTTAAAAAGGGATTTAAAATTTGTAAGGGAATTAACACCAGAACGTTTATGGAAGGAGATAAGATTGTCTCTTGAAAGTGGATCGGAAAATCTTAATTATTTAAAAAAATATGGTGTTTTAAAAGTTTTAGATCTTTCTTATCCCGGAGATAGTTTTTTGGAGAGAATTGATTTAGGGGCCGTTCAATTTAATATTTCTCCGGTTGATGCTTTAATCATTGCCCTTCTTGAGGGAAGGTCAATCAAAAGGAGACCTTTTGATAGGAGCTTCATTCAGCAAATTGGTTATTTAAGAGAAATAAACAAAAAAGTTCTTGGAAATGTGAAAGTTGTTCATAGATTATTTCAACTTAAGGATTATTCTCTTTTGTATTTATTTGCAAAATATCCTGAAACATCTATTGTGATTGAAAATTTCTTTGATAACAGAGATAAACTTAAACCCGAGTTAACAGGTGATGAGATTAAGAATTTAGGAATAAAAGAAGGTCCTGAAATTGGGAAATTGATGGAGTTGATAATAGAGGGAAGATGGTTGGGTAAGATATATGATAAAAAGGGCGAAATTGAATTTGTGAAAAAATATTTGGGAGGAAAAGATGCCGATTAATGAATTGAAAGATTGGGTTAATAAACTTGGGAGGTATATTTGAAATTGATAAGAAGGAAGAATTGTTAATTCAATTAGAGAGAAAGACCCGAGAGGAAAAATTCTGGGATGATGTGGAAGAAGCAAAGAAGACTATGAGGCAAATTCAGGAAATAGAAGATTTAGTAAAAGAGTGGAAAGCTTATAAAGAAGATATTGATTATCTTTGGGAGCTTAAACAATTGGGAGAAGAAAATGAGTTAATTGAAGAGGAAAGCAAGAAAATTAAAGAAAAATTAGAGGATTTTGAATTAAGAATTGTTCTTTCTGGAGAGAATGATAAAAAAGACGCTGTTTTGACAATTCATCCTGGTGCAGGTGGAACAGAGTCTTGTGATTGGGCTTCAATGCTTTTAAGGATGTATACAAGATGGATTGAGAGTAAAGGTTATAAATATAAAATTGTAGATTATCAGAAAGGAGAAGAAGCTGGGTTAAAAGATGTAACTCTCGAGGTTTTTGGTAATTATGCTTATGGATATTTGAAGGCTGAGAGAGGAGTTCATCGGCTTGTTCGTATTTCTCCTTTTGACGCAGGAGCGAGAAGACATACTTCTTTTGCAGCAGTTTTTGTATATCCTCTTGTTGAAGAGGATATTAATATTGAGATAAGAAGTGAGGATATAGAACTTGAGACTTTTAAGTCTTCTGGTCCTGGAGGCCAACACGTGAATAAGTCTAATACAGCTGTTCGTTTAATACACAAGCCAACGAATATTGTTGTTACCTGTCAAAGTGAACGTTCTCAAATGCAGAATAGATTGATCGCAGAGAGAATTTTGAAGGCTAAGCTTTATCAGTTGAAAAAGGAGGAATTGGAAAAAGAAAAACAAAATATTGAAAAGAGTAAAGAAGATATTGAATGGGGACATCAGATAAGGTCCTATATTCTTCATCCTTATCAGAAGGTAAAGGATCATAGAACCGGGGTTGAGGTAGGAGACGCAAGAAAAGTCCTTGATGGTGAAATAGATATTTTTATAAGAGCTTATTTACGATCGGAGGCAAATAAGAATGCGAGATAACAGAGTGGTGGTCACCGGAGGAGCTGGTTTTATTGGCTCTCACCTTGTGGATAGGTTAATTTCAATGGGATTTAAGGTTCTTGTTATAGATAATCTCCTGTCAGGTTCAGAGAAAAACTTAAATAAAGAGGCAGAATTTGTTAAGAAAGATATTTGTGATCTTGATATTGATTCGTTAATAAAAAAATATTCTCCCTCTTTCATTTTTCACCTTGCTGCTCAAATAGATGTGAGGAAATCTTTAAGGGATCCAATGTGGGATGAATTTATAAATATTAGAGGTACTCTCAATTTGTTAGAAGCCTCAATCGTAGCAAAGGTGAGAAAGTTTATCTTTGCTTCTACTGGGGGAGCTATTTATGGAGATGCAAAATATGCCTCCGAGCAATTAACACCTAAGCCTCTTTCTCCTTATGGAGTTGCTAAATTAACCTGCGAGCATTATCTTAGGATTTATTATATGTGGAAAGGTTTGGCTTTTACATCGTTACGATATGGAAATGTTTATGGACCAAGACAGGATCCTTATGGTGAGGCAGGAGTGGTGGCTATATTTTGCAATCAATTAATAAAAGGGGAGAACCCTGTTTTATATGGATATGGTTCTATGGTGCGAGATTATATTTATGTTTGGGATGTTGTGGAAGCGAATATTCTTTCTATGGATAAAGGAGATGGGGAAATATATAACATTGGGACGGGTAAGCCAACGACTGTTTTAGAACTTTTTTCAATATTGAAGGAAATTTCAGGGAAAGATGTAGAGCCTAAACTTGCTCCAGCGCGTAAGGGAGAAATTCAGGAAATTTATTTGAATTCTGAGAAAGCAAAGAATGAATTAAAATGGGAGGCAAAAGTTAACCTCTCTAAGGGACTTAAAAAGACGTTTGATTGGTTTTTATTAAATCTGAAATAAGGAGTGTTTATGAAAAGAGTAAACGCTATTTCTCCAACTCGAGAGGAAAATTATCCTGATTGGTATCAGGAAGTGATAAAAGCGGCTGATCTTGCCGAGAATTCGCCTGTTAGAGGTTGTATGGTGATTAAGCCTTGGGGTTTTTCTATATGGGAGAATATAAAAGCTGAACTTGATAGGAGGTTCAAAGAGACAGGTCATCAAAATGCTTATTTTCCTCTATTCATTCCAATAAGCTTTCTTGAAAAGGAAGCAGAACATATAGAAGGTTTTGCTAAAGAATGTGCTGTTGTTACTCATCATCGGTTAAAAAAGACAAAAGATGGAAAGTTGGTTCCTGATTCTAAGCTAGAAGAACCTTTGGTTGTTCGTCCAACTTCAGAAACAATTATTGGTGCAATGTTTTCAAAATGGGTTCAGTCTTATAGAGACCTTCCTCTACTCATTAATCAATGGGCAAATATTGTTAGGTGGGAAATGAGAACAAGGATGTTTTTGAGAACCACTGAATTTTTATGGCAAGAAGGTCATACGGTTCACGCAACAAAGGAAGAAGCAATGGAAGAAACTCTAAGAATGTTAAATGTTTATTCGGATTTTATGGAAAAATTTATGGCTATACCAGTTATTAAAGGACGTAAGACTGAGAGTGAGAAGTTCCCTGGAGCCGATATTACATACACTCTTGAAGCTATGATGCAGGATAGAAAGGCTCTACAAGCTGGGACTTCTCATTTCCTTGGGCAAAATTTTGCTAAGGCTTCTAATATAAGATTTTTAGATAAAGATAAAAAACTTAAATATGCTTTTACAACCTCTTGGGGAATGTCTACAAGACTAATTGGAGGTCTAATTATGGTTCACGGAGATGATGATGGGTTGGTTTTACCTCCAAAAGTTTCCCCTTTGCATATAATAATATTACCCGTAATTTCTAAAAGTAAATTCAAAGATAGAATTTTTGAATATTGTGATAGAATAAAAGCAGAACTTTCAGGACTTATTTATAATAATGAGAAGCTTAGGATTGAGGTTGATAAAAGTGAAGATTCTGGAGGGAGTAAGAAATGGAAATGGGTAAAAAAGGGTGTCCCAATTCGTCTTGAATTAGGAATAAGAGAGGTGGATGGTGAGTTGGTGAGTTTTGGAAGAAGAGATAAATCTCCATACGAAAGTTTTTCCCAGAAGAAAGAAGAATTTGCTAAAAATGTGGTGAATTTGTTAGAGGAAATTCAACAAGTTCTTTACGAAAGAGCCTTGAAGCTTCTTCAGGAAAATACTAAGATAATAGAATCTGAGGAAGAATTTTATAAATTCTTTACTCCTCGTAATCCAGAAAGACCGGAAATCCATGGGGGATTCGCCTTAATTTATTTTTCCGGAGAGGAAGCTATTGAGAGTAAAATAAAAGAAGATCTTGGGGTTTCGATTCGCTGTATACCTCTTGAAGAAGAGAAAAATGAGGAAGAGGGGAAATGTATTTTTACCGGAAAACTTACAAAGCAGAGAGTTATAGCTGCAAAAGCTTATTAAAAATGATCTTGATTTTTAACTTATAGAGGTTAATTTATTAAAAATTTAATTTTTTAGTAGATGTTTGAGGTAAAAGAAGAGAGAGAAAAAGCCTTAATAATAAGTTTGGTTAGGAAAAGCAAAGAAAAAAAAGCAAAGATTGAAGAATTGAGAGAATTGGAAGCTCTTACAAAAGCAGCAGGAGCAATTCCTTTAGAAAAGATTATTCAGGTTAGAGAAAAACCTGACCCTGCTACTTATATAGGGAAGGGGAAAGCTTTATTCCTTAAAGAAATAGATGTTGATGTCCTCGTTTTTAATGAACCTCTCACGCCGGCTCAGATTTCAAATCTTGAAGAGTTAACAGATAAGAAGGTTCTTGATAGACAGGATATAATTTTGGATATTTTTGCCCAACATGCGAGGACCAAGACAGCTAAAATAGAAGTGGAACTTGCTCAACTAAAATTTCGTCTAAGTAGATTAACTGGTCGTGGAGTAGAGCTTTCAAGACTTGGAGGTGGGATAGGAACAAGAGGCCCTGGAGAGAAAAAATTAGAGGTTGATAGGAGAAAGATATATAAGAGGATAGACCATTTGGAAAAAGAATTGAAGAAAATTGAAAAAATGAGAAACGTGCAGAGAAACAATAGAAGAGAAATTTTTACAGTAGCTTTATTAGGGTATACAAATGCGGGTAAGACAACTCTCTTTAATGCTATAACAAAGAGCTTTGCTCCGGTGGGGGATCAACCTTTTGTTACTCTTGATCCGTTAACAAGAAGTGTTAGTTACCCAGATGGAGATAAATTTCTTTTAGTTGATACTGTTGGTTTTATTAAAGGTATTCCTTCAGAAATTATGGCGGCTTTTAAGTCTACACTTGAAGAAGCCAAAATAGCTGATCTTAGACTTATTGTGGTAGATGCTTCTTCAGATAAGCTCAAAGAGGAGCTTGAAGAGACTAAGAAAGTAATGGAATTTTTAGGAATTGATGATTCAAACAATATTTTAGTATTTAATAAAATAGATTTGGTAGTGGATCCTGCAATACTTTCTGTGATCCAGAAAGAATTTCCAGAGGCTCTTTTTATTTCTGCGAAAGAAAAAGAAGGTCTTAGGGAATTAATGGAGAGAATAGATGATTATAAAAAGCATATCAGGAATTAGAGGCATTGTAGACAAGGAGTTTAACCCTCTTGTTGTTTTAAACTTTGCTGCAAAATTTGGAGAATTTATGGGGAATAAGATAGTCGTAGGTAGAGATTCAAGGAAGTCAGGATTGGCCTTTAAAAATGCTGTGATTTCTGGTTTGTTAGGGGTAGGAGTGGATGTAATTGATTTAGATTTGGTTCCTACCCCCACTTTACTTTATAATGTGAAAAAGTTAAAAGCCTCTGGAGGTATTATTGTTACCGCCTCGCATAACCCCTCTTCCTGGAATGCTTTAAAACTTGTAAGTTCTTCTGGAGAATTTTTAAATGAAGAAGAAGCCAATAAGTTTTTTGGAATGGAAGGGGAAGAAATTCTATGGGAAATTGGAGAGAATTATGGCGAATTAGATATTGATAAATTAGCAGTAGAAAGACATATTGAGGGTGTTGTAAGAGCTTTAAGAATGGACTCTAATTTGATGAAGAAAAGGAAATTTAAAGTAGTGTTGGATTGTGTGAATGGAGGAGCTTCTTTTGCTTTCCAAGATTTTTTAAATTTCTTAGGGGTGGAAGTTTATCCTCTTTTCTGTGATGGGAATGGGATTTTTTTAAGGAATCCTGAACCAAGAAAAGAGAATGTAAAAGAACTGGCAAATAAGGTTAAAGAAATTGGTGCGGATATTGGATTTGCAACCGATCCTGATGGAGATAGGATTTTAATTGTTTTAGAAAACGGAAAGCCTATATCTGAAGAATATACAATAACACTTGCGGTTAAGGCTATTTTGAGTAAAAATAAAGGACCTGTTGTGGTAAATTTGTCTACCACAAAAAGTGTAGAGGATGTTGCAGCAAGGGCAGGGGTCCCTTTCTATCGTTCTCCTGTGGGAGAGGCTAATGTAATTAAAGTAATGAAAGAAAAAAAAGCTATAATAGGTGGAGAAGGAAATGGAGGAGTGATTGATCCGAAAGTTCATTATGCCAGGGATGGGATGGTAGCTATGGGTCTTATTCTAAGATATCTTTTTGAGGAAGAAAGACCAATCTCATCCATTTTTGAAGAACTCCCGAGATATGAGATGGTAAAGGAAGCAATAAAGATGGAGAGTGAAGCGGATGCAAGAAGAGTGCTTGAGAGAATAAAAGAAAGAACTAAGGAGAAGAATCTTGATTTAACCGATGGCATTAGATTTGGAGAAGATAATTATTGGGTTCATATTAGAAGAAGTGGAACAGAACCGGTTTTGCGTATAATAGCTGAAGCTACAACAATAAATAAAGCCAAAGAAATTGTAGAACTTGTTAAAGAAAAAGGGAATATAAAATGTGTGGGATTATAGGTTATATAGGAGATAAAGATATCAATTCTGTTTTAATGGCTGGGCTTTGGAGGCTTGAATATAGAGGTTATGATTCTTCAGGAGTAGCCTCTATTTCAAATGGAGATTTGGAAATAAGAAAAATAAAAGGAAGGTTGATGAACCTTCAAGAGATTCTTTCTGAGAAGCCACTTACCGGGAATCTTGGAATTGGGCATACGAGATGGGCCACTCATGGAGAGCCTTCCGAAAAAAATGCACATCCTCAAGTGGATTGTAAAAGTTCAATAGCTGTTGTTCATAATGGAATTATTGAAAATTATTACTATCTTAGAGAGGAACTTATAAAGAGAAGGCATTTTTTTAATTCTAATACAGATACAGAGGTAATTGCTCATTTAATAGAGGAAAATTATGAAGGAAATTTAAAAGATAGTGTTTTGAAGACAGTTTCTTTTCTTGAAGGCTCATATGCAATAGCTGTAATCTCAGTTAGAGAACCAGATAAAATAGTGGTTTATAGATCTGGAGCTCCAATGATAGTAGGTTTAGGTAAAAAAGAGAATTTAGTTGCTTCTGATATTCCAGCTCTTCTTGACCATACGAGAAATATCATAGTCTTAGAAGATGGAGAATTGGCTGTGGTTAGAAAAGATGAGGTAGATTTTTATAATAAGAAAGGAGAAAAAATTGTAAAGGAGAAGAGAAAAATAATGTGGAAGGCTGAGAGCCTTGAGAAAGGGGAATTTCCACATTATATGTTGAAAGAAATTCATGAACAGCCAGATGTGATTAAGAGAAATATAGATTGTAGGATTAAAGGAAATAATGAAATTTGTTTTGGAGAAAGTTTCAGGTTTCTCCCGAAAGATCTTGTAAATTTATCAAACATAATAATTCAAGCTTGTGGGACTTCCTGGCATGCTGGTTATGTTGGTAAATATTTGTTTGAGGAACTTGCCAGGATTAGAACTGAGATTGATATTTCTTCGGAGTTTAGATATAGAAATCCAATAATGGATGGAGAGCCTCTTGTTATTGCTATAAGTCAGTCTGGAGAAACAGCAGATACTCTCGCGGGCCTTAGAGAAGCAAAAGCAAAATTTTTGAGAATTTTGTCAATTGTTAATGTATATGGAAGCACCATTGCAAGAGAATCTGATAGCACTATTTATTTGAATGCAGGGCCAGAAATAGGAGTTGCCTCTACAAAAGCTTATACAGCTCAACTTTTGCAGTTATATTTTCTCTCGTTGTATCTTTCAAAGTTGAAATGGACTCTTACTGACTCTGAAATAGCTAAAAAATTGGAGGAGGTTAAGGAGCTTCCTAAGAAGATAAGGAAAATCCTTAAAAATAAAGATAAGATAAAAGAAATTGCAGAAAAATTCAGAGACGCCAGGGATTTTATGTTTATTGGTAGAGGAATTAATTATCCTTCTGCCTTAGAGGGAGCTTTAAAATTGAAAGAGATTTCTTATATTCATGCCACTGGTTATCCTGCAGGAGAGATGAAGCATGGACCAATTGCCTTGATTACAGAGGGAAGCCCTGTTGTTGCAATAGCTCCTAAATCTTCAGTTTATGATAAAATGTTGAATAATATTGAAGAGCTGAGGTCAAGAAAAGCGAGAATTATTATAATAGGGACAGAAGGAGATAAGGTAATAAAAGATTTGGGAGAAGAAGTTGTTTATATCCCTCCTTGTGAAGAGGGCCTTTCACCTATTCTTGTAGCTGTTCCTCTTCAGCTATTTGCTTATTATATAGCCGTTTTAAATGGAAGAGATGTTGATAGGCCAAGGAATTTGGCAAAATCTGTTACTGTAGAATGAATGTTCTTTTATTTTTGGCTTTTAGCAATTTGAACCTACCTTATAATGGCAAAGTTTTATCTTATGGCACTTCCTTCTCTGCAAAAGAAGCTCCGGAAAATCTTTTTTGGAATCCCGCAGGAATGAAGGGAGAAGCTTATGTTGTTTCGGCTTTTAATTGTTCAGGACTTATTTTAGGTTCTTTGGGTAAATTATGGGATAGAGAGTCTTTTTCTTTAGGATTAGGAATCCAATTAATGAACTCAGGAAAAATGATAAAAAGAGAAGAAGATGGAGATTCAATAGGGATTTTTAATTATCAGTTTATCTCTCCTTTTTTAGGGGGTAAAATTAGAATAAAAAGAGCCAATCTTGGAATGAGAGTTTTATTTCCATATACTTATGTGGATGAATATAATAGCTTTGGATTGGCTATGGATCTGGGGCTTATTTATTCTTTTAAAGAAGAAGTTATTTTTTCTTTTTGTGTAAAAAATCTTGGGAGAGAGATTAACCCATTTTTAGTAGAAAGAGAGAGATTCCTAAGAGAATATAGATTTGGAGGGATTTTAAAGTTTGGAGAGATGGATTTTTCTTTTGAGTATAGTTCTATTTTTACCTTGTGCTCTTCCATTTCTTATAATTTTAATAAGGATTTTAGCTTAATTATTGGATATAATGGAGAAAAGAAAAGATTTGAAGAAGTAAATTCTTATATTCTTTCCGGTTTTTCCTTTGCTGGGGATATAAAATGTGGAAAGATAAGATTTTGTATAGGAAGCGTATTTTCCGAACCCTTAGGATTAAGTACTTTAGCTTCAATTTCCTTAATATAGTATATTGAAATAAAGGCTTTTTAAAATTAGGGTCTTGACAAAAGCAAAAAATCTATTATTTTATGAATAGCTCATTGATAATTGAATAGTTGTCAGGGTTCCTTATAAGATTTTTATTCACGAAGGGTTTGATCCTGGCTCAGGACTAACGCTGGTGGTGTGTCTAAGCCATGCAAGTCGTGCGGAACTTCAGTGGTTTATATCATTGAAGTTTAGCGGCGGACTGGTGAGTAACACGTGAGTAACCTGCCGTCAAGTTGGGCATAGCCTTGAGAAATCAAGGGTAATTCCCAATGATGCCTGAGGACACAAGTCCGATGGTTAAAGGTGCCCTCTTTATGGGTACCGCTTGATGAGGGGCTCGCGTCCTATTAGTTAGTTGGTGAGGTAATGGCTCACCAAGACTATGATAGGTAGCCGGCTTGAGAGGGTGACCGGCCACGCTGGGACTGAGACACGGCCCAGGCTCCTACGGGAGGCAGCAGGCTAGAAAATTGGACAATGGGCGAAAGCCTGATCCAGCGACACCACGTGGGGGATTGAAGGCCTTCGGGTTGTAAACCCCTGTCGAAGAGGAAGATGCCTTGAATGTCTAATAAACATTCAGGGTGACGGTACTCTTAATAGGAAGCCACGGCTAATTCCGTGCCAGCAGCCGCGGTAAAACGGGAGTGGCGAGCGTTGTCCGGAATCACTGGGCGTAAAGCGGGCGTAGGCGGATAGTTAAGTTGGAGGTAAAAGCCATCTGCTCAACGGATGGAGGCCCTTCAATACTGGCTATCTTGAGTCTAACAGAGGAGAGTGGAACTTCTGGTGTAGCGGTGGAATGCGTAGATATCAGAAGGAATACCGAAGGCGAAGGCAGCTCTCTGGGTTAAGACTGACGCTGAGAGCCCGAAAGCTAGGGGAGCAAACAGGATTAGATACCCTGGTAGTCCTAGCCGTAAACGATGGGCACTTGACGTGGGCTTTTTGGTCCGCGTCGAAGCTAACGCGTTAAGTGCCCCGCCTGGGGAGTACGTTCGCAAGGATGAAACTCAAAGGAATTGACGGGGACCCGCACAAGCGGTGGAGGATGTGGTTCAATTCGAGGCAACGCGAAGAACCTTACCTGGGCTTGACATGTGGGAAGTAGAAGCCCGAAAGGGTGACGACCGGTAACCAGCCCGGAGCCCACACAGGTGCTGCATGGCTGTCGTCAGCTCGTGCTGTGAGGTGTTGGGTTAAGTCCCGTAACGAGCGCAACCCCTGCCTCTTGTTGCCATCAGGTTAAAATAACGCTGGGCACTCGAGAGGGACTGCCCCGGATAACGGGGAGGAAGGTGGGGATGACGTCAAGTCATCATGGCCCTTATGTCCAGGGCGACACACGTCCTACAATGGCCGCTACAGAGGGTCGCGAACCCGCGAGGGGGAGCCAATCCCAGAAAAGCGGCCACAGTTCGGATTGTAGGCTGCAATTCGCCTGCATGAAGATGGAATCGCTAGTAATCGCGGATCAGCATGCCGCGGTGAATACGTTCCCGGGTCTTGTACACACCGCCCGTCACGCCATGGAAGTCGGCAATACTCGAAGACGTTGACTCCCAAAGGGCAACGTCGAAGGTAAGGCCGATGACTGGGGCGAAGTCGTAACAAGGTAGCCGTGCCGGAAGGCGCTGCTGGATCACCTCCTTTCTACGGAGTCAAAATCTCCGATTAAAGGTGTTAAAGATCCCTGACAACTATTCAATTATCAAATTTTTATTTCTTAAGATGGAAAGAAAAAATTATACTGAGAAATTAGTAGAAGAAGTTTTAGAAAGAATAATTAAAGATTATCCTGAGTATTCAGATATTGAACCTTACAAAGAAGATGTGATAGCTTTTGCTTTAAGTAAATGTGAACCTTATTATACTACAAGTGATATTGGACATGCAGTTATAAAAACAAGGATGGATAGCTCTTCTTTTCGATCAAAAGTTACTGCTATTGTTTTGGAAGCAATAGAAAAAGTCAAAAAGAATCCGAGAAAATAGAATTCTTTTAGTAAAGCATTTTGAGTTATTTTCAGAATTTTTATGAAAGTCGGTTTTCTTCAATTTTCTCCAAAGTTCGGGGAACCCAAAGAAAATCTTAATTTTATAAAGACGAAGCTTAAAAATTCTTCTATAAATCTCCTTACCTTGCCAGAACTTGCTCTTACTGGTTATACTTTTAAAGATTATGAAGAAGCTTATTCTTTGAGTGAGGAAATTGGAGGTAATTTTACTCAGGAGTTAATAAAAATCGCAGAAGAAAATGATATTATAATAGCGAGTGGTTTTCTCGAAAAAGAGGGTAAATCTCTTTATAATTCAAGTGTTCTTTTAGATAAAAATGGTGTTATAGGAGTTTACAGAAAAATACATCTTTTCTATAAAGAAAAAAATATTTTTACTCCCGGAAATAAAGGTTTCCCTGTTTTTTCTATAGGAGATATTAGAGTTGGGTTACTTATCTGTTTTGATTGGATTTTTCCTGAATCTATACGAACTCTTGCCCTTAAAGGAGCTGATATTGTTCTTCATTCTGCAAATTTAGTTTTGCCTTATTATCAAACTGCTATCTTAACAAGAGCAATAGAAAATAGAGTTTTTATAGTTCTTGCAAATAGAATTGGCAGGGAAGAGAGATTTGGGCAAGAAAATGTTTTTATTGGGGGAAGCAAAGTGGTTGATCCTTCTGGAAAGGTATTATTAGAAATAAGTGATAAAGAAGAGGGTTTATTTGGGGTTAATATTAATCCTATTTTAGCCAGAAATAAAAACATTACGGAATTAAATAATATATTTGAAGATAGAAGGCCTGAGTTTTACTATAAAGATTAAGTCTCCTTAACCAGTATAGGGGATTATTTTTTGAATTGAATTAAATAATGGTTGAGAGGATTTATCTTATGGGTAGGTGGCATAATTATGGGAGTAATTTTTGGCATTCGTATTACCTTATTTTTGAGATGTGAGATATATACTGGAGTTGGGGTAGAGGAGTTAGGTGATAGTTGTGATGGGATTTACCTTTTTGGTGGTTCCTCGAAATATGTTCAGGCTCTCCTAAATCCACAGCCTTTAGGGATTGAGGAACCGAAAGAAAAAGAACATCCAGTGAGTAATATTATTCTCCCTTCACATATAGCGGCCAATTCAATAAATTTTACTTACAAGGGAAATAAACTGGCAACTTTAGTTATTCGGGATGTTTTAGGGAGAGTAATAAAGGAATATCCAGATGTAAAACCTGAGACATCTTTAGAATTTGGTGGAGAAGGAATTTCATCAGGGATATATTTTATTGGTGTTAAGGGGAATAAGGAAAGCGAGAAGGTTGTGTTGGTGAGATGAAGAAAGGGTATAGTTATGAGGGTATAGGGGATAGTGAGGGTATAGATTGAAGGGTATAGATAAGAGGGTATAGTTGATAGGGTATAGGGGATAGCTAATTGGAAATTGAAAAATGAAAATTGCAAAATGCAAATTTGAAACAAAAAACGAAAATTGTAAATAAAGTGAAAATTTTAAAATGAAAATTGAGGGGAAAAGGCAAAAACAAAAATAGGAGAGAGAAAAATGAAAAATTTAAGATTTAAAATTTCTAATTTAAAATTTCAAATCTTTAGTAGGAGGATATGGGTAGGGATTAGTTTGGTAATTGTTTTGTGGATGTTTACTGGTTGTAGTATAGAAGTTACCGAGTACACGAAAGCAAAAGCTCCGAACTGGACATCGGATGGTAAGATAGTTTTTATAAAAGACTACAATTATGTTAAGATTAGCCATTCACTTTTTGGGACAATGGATAATGTTGAAGGGAGTTATGAGGTTTTAACTCTTTGTGAAGTAAATAGTGATGGCACGGGATATAAAGAGATAGCAGAAGTTTTCAGGAGCGAGCGTCACGCAATTTCAATAGCGATAAATTCAACATCTTCTGTTGGGGACTGGGTTACCTTTGATTTAAGGACAGAGGATGAGAGTGTGCATAGAATATGTACGATAAGAAGAGATGGAACTAATTTTAATAATACAGGTGTTATAGGACAGAATCCTGATTTTTCGCCTGATGCTTCAAAGATAGTTTATGAGAAGCCTGGAGAGGGGATATGGATAATGGATAGGGATGGTAGTAATGACCACCAGATTATTGCGGATCCTGATGCAAAATATCCTGCGTGGAGTCCGGATGATACGCTGATTGCGTATGGGGGTTGGGGAGTAAAAATTGTTAACTTAATAAATGATAGGATCATTTCAGAATATCCAATGACTGGGTTCCCAGATTGGGGTTCGAGCGATAGTCTTATCGTTATTAGCACATCCGGGCCTATAATTATAGATATTATATCCGAAGAAACGGATACTATAACTGATTTTAGTAGTGGTGCGGGTATTTTTTGGTCACCTGATCGACAGAGGTTTATTTGTTACGATGGCAATTGGTTTGTAATTAACCGTGATGGGACGGGTAAATGGTATTTGAGGCCATAAGTATATATGGAGAATTTAAGATTAGATATCGAATATTTTAAATTTAAGGAGGTTATGTAATGAGTAGAGCTATAAGTATGATTAAGAAATCAACTATCATACTGATATTCCTTGTTTTTCCGATAATTGCGAAAGCTGAACCATACAAGCCATATCCGATATTATTTGTTCATGGTCTTGGGGCACATTCGGGAACATGGGGAGCTGGCACCTATATATTTGGTGATAATAGAACAGATTCTCTTAATTTAGATTCGATACCTGATGGAGGCACCTATGACCATTTCCTT